>NZ_JBSFYC010000032.1:0-89289 GCF_053595675.1 Streptomyces sp. NPDC002446
AAGCGAAGCAGTCCACACACCAGGCCCCGGAGGACCGTCACCGGCAGCCGAACAGCCCCGCGCAGCGGCACCGCCCGCCGCAGGCGCAACGGCGAGAAAGCCAACAACGTCCGCCCAAGCCAAGGCACAGTTACAGCAACACCGCCCCCAAGTCCGCCTCCTCGAAGCCCGCGTCGTCGAAGGGGTAGAGCGGCCGCAGCACCTTGTGGTGGCCGAGGCGGAGCAGGTCCTGGTCCACCCCGCCAGGGGTCAGGGCGAGCAGCCAGTCGGCGGCCAGGGCGTGCAGTTCGGGTTCCAGGTAGCCGATCTTGACGACCAGCAGGTCGTAGTCGAGCGGGTCCAGCGGACCGAAGTCGGCGCGGGTGTGGAACGGCTTGCGGCGCTCGGTCAGGACCACCGTCACCCCGCCGCGGGTGACGGCCGCGGTCCGGCCGCCGCCGTCGTACGCCGGATTGCCGCGCGGCGTGCCGGAGCCGGGGCCGGGCGGGCCGTCGAGGGAGGTGACCGTGCCGGTCAGCTCGTACGGCTCGGCATGCGGACCGGTGCCCGCGCTGAACCGGCCGCCCACCCGGACCGTGACCTGCGCGCCCACCCCGGCGTCGAAGCAGACGGCGACGGCCGCCGGATCGGTGATGCCCGGGTGGAGGGCGGTGACCCGGCCGCTCGCCAGTTCCTCGTGTGCCAGGAGCCGGCCGAGCATATAGGCGAGGTCGCCCGCGCCGCCCGCGGTCGGGTTGTCGCCGGAGTCGCTGATCACGAAGGGGCGGGCGGGTGAGGCGACGGCACGGGCGATGCACCCGTCGGCGTCGCCGGTCGGCCCGACGAAGGTGAAGTCGCGGCGCACGGACCAGTATTCACGGGCCAGTGACTCGGCCTGGGCAACGGCGAGCCGGGGATCGTCCGCGGTGACCACCACCGCGGCCCGGCAGCGCTCCTCGTCGGCCCAGGCGTACCCCACCCAGATCGCCGCGTCGACGACCCCGTCGAGCGCCTCGACCGAGGCCAGCCGTCCGTAGAGCGACTTTGCCGGTTCCAGACGGGTGCTGGTCTTCTCACCGGGGAGCAGGACGGGGATCTGCACCCAGGCGCGGTGCGGGCGCCCCTTCCCCGAGACCAGCCGTCCGACGAGCTTGCGGGCGGCCCGCTCGCGGGTGTCCCAGGCGTCCTCGTGCGGCGCCATACGGTGCGCGGTGAGCAGGTCGAGGCGCTCGGCGAAGCGGCGTGAGACGTTGCCGTGCAGATCCATGGCGGCCGAGATGAGCGTGCCGGGGCCGGTGGCGTCACGTACCGCCTCGGTGAGGTCGGCCTCCGCGTCGTCGAGTCCGACCACGCTCATCGCGCCGTGGATGTCGAAGACCAGGCCGTCCAGCGGTCCCGACGCCCTGATCCGGTCGGTCAGTTCGCCCTTGATGCGGTCGTACGTGGCGCGCTCCACCGGGCCGCCGGGCACCGCGACAGCGTGCACCAGCGGCACCCACTCGACCAGCCCGGCCAGCGCGTCGTCCGGCCGGGTCCAGGTGTAGCGGTCCAGCAGCGCGCCCTCCCGGGTCACCCGGAAGTCGTCGTACGCCGAGCGATGCGGGCAGAACTGGCTGGATTCGATGGCCATTCCGCCGATACCGATGCGCATACGCTGTGTCGCCTTCCACGTTGTCGGGTGCCCCTGAGCGGTCCAGCGCATGACCACTTACGGGCACCCCCACGGGTCTCTTCCCACCCACTCACAGGAGGGGACGGGTCGGAGCGGGTGGGGTGCCGGACGTAAAGCGAAGCAGTCCGGCACCCCACCCGCGGAGGCCCGTCACCGCACCCTGACAGCCCCGCGCAGCGGCAACCAGCCCGCCGCAGGCGCAACGACGAGAAACCACCACGGCGGGCCAGCCGAACACGTGGGAAGCCAGCCAAGCGCAGCGGACGGGCCAGCCAAGCGCAGCGGAGAGGCGAGAAACCACCACGACGGGCCAGCCGACAACGTGGGAAGCCGGCCAAGCGCAGCGGACCGGCAGACAAAGCGCCCCGACCCCGATACCTTGCTCGCACTCTCCACCCGTCGGACCCCCGGAGGCGGCATGAGCCTGCGCAGTACCCGAATTCGCGGGACCCTGGGGCGCGTTGCGGCCGCCGTACTGCTCGGCGTCTTCGCGCTGCTCGGCTGCGGGCCGACCGACAACGTTGTCAGCGACATCTCCCCGACGGGTGGCACACCCGTCGAGGGCGGCACCGTCACGATGGCCCTGCCGCCCGCCTCCACGCCCAACTGGATCTTCCCCATCGGCGCCCCGGGCTATCTGGCCTCCTACAACAGCAGCATTCAGGACCTGCTCTTCCTGCGGCTGTTCATGCCGGAGCCGAAGGGCGGTGCGCTGACCCTCGATTCGCCGCGCGGCCTCGCGCACCTGCCCCGCTACAGCGACGGCAATACCACCGTCAGCATCACGCTGAAGAAGGGCTACCGATGGTCCGACGGAGTCCCCGTCACCACCCGTGACGTGAAGTTCTGGTTCGACCTGATCAAGCACAACAAGCAGGACTGGGCCGGATATTCGCCCCGGCTGATGCCGGACGACGTCAAGGAGTTCGAGCTGGTCGACGACCGCACGTTCCGGCTGCGGCTGGATCGCGCCTACAACCCGGCGTGGTTCACCGCCAACGAACTCCAGGACTTCGTCGCCCTTCCCTTACACGCCTGGAACCCCCGCAACGAGGACCCCGGGCGGGCCTTCGCCCGGCTGATGCGGCACGCCCGGCAGTTCTCCCGGTTCGCCACCGATCCGCTGTGGAAGACGGTCAACGGGCCCTGGCGGGTGGCGAGTTGGACTACGTCGGGGCAGGTCTCGCTGGTCCCCAACACGGCATACCGGGGGCCGGACCGGCCCCATCTCGACCGGGTGATCCTCAAGCCCTTCACCACCGCGGACTCCGAGTTCAACGTGCTGCGCGCCGGCGGCGTCGACTACGGCTACATTCCGCCGTCCGTCATGGCGCAGTCGGCCAGGTTCAAGGAGATGGGCTATCGCATCGACCCGTGGGAGGGCTGGGCGATCACCTATATCGTCCTCAACTACCACCACCCCACGGCCGGGCCGCTGCTGCGCCAGGACTATCTGCGCCGGGCCCTCCAGCACCTCATCGACCAGAAGGCGATCTCCCGGGTGATCTGGCACGGCAGCGCCGCACCCACCCTCGGCCCGGTCCCCGCCGGCCTCCTGGACGGCGAGCCCTATCCCTACGACCCCCAGCGGGCGAAGCGGCTGCTGGCCGGGCACGGCTGGGCCGAGCGGGACGGCACGCTGCGCTGCGTACGGCCGGGACGGGGTGCGCAGGCCTGCGGCGCGGGCGTCAGGGACGGCCAGGAGCTACGGCTCTCGCTGCTGTCCCAGTCCGGCTCGACCGAGACGTCCAACACCATGCAGGCCGTCAAGTCCGAGTTCGGCAAGGCGGGCATCGCCCTCGACATCCGGCAGCAGCCGCTGAACACCGTCCTGGGCACCACCGTCCCCTGCAAGCCGGCCGAGCCGCGCTGCGCCCAGTGGCAGCTCGGCTTCTTCGGCACCCAGGGCAGCTGGTACTTCCCGCCCGACCCCAGCGGAGAGAAGATCTTCGCCAGCAACGGGCCCTCGAACATGGGCAGTTGGTCCGACGCCGAGACCGACCGGCTGATCCGGGCCACCGAGTACTCCGCCGACCGTCCCCCAGCCTCCGGCCGGGGGGACCCCCACCTCGCTTCGCTCGCGCTGCGCGACTACGGCCGCACGGTGGCCCGCAAGCTCCCGGTCCTGTGGACCCCCAACCCCGCCTACCAGGTCTCCGCCATCCGCAACGACCTGCGCGGGGTCGACCAGAACCCGACCCTCTCCCTCGCGCCGCAGTACTGGTACTTCGTGAAGAAGGCCGGTGCCGCCGGATGACCGGCTTCCTGGTCCGGCGCACCGCGCAGGCCCTCGTCGTCCTGCTGCTGGTCTCCGTCATCATCTTCGTCCTGCTGCATCTGCTGCCCGGCGGCCCGGCCCGCGCCATCCTCGGCGTGCAGGCCACCCCCGAAGCGATCGCGCACTTCAACCACCAGCAGGGGTTCGACCGTTCGCTGCCCGAGCAGTACGTGCGGTACCTCGGCCGGCTGCTCGGCGGCGACCTCGGCGAGTCATACCGGCTCAACCAGAGCGTCGCCTCGCTGCTGGGTGAGCGTCTGCCCAAGACCGCCCTGCTGGCGGGGCTCTCCCTCACGCTGGCCGCGGTGCTCGCCGTTCCGCTCGGCATCCTGCAGGCCGTACGCCGCGGCAAGGCCGCCGACCACGTCCTGACCGGTGCCGCCTTCCTCGCCTACGCCACCCCGGTGTTCTTCCTCGGCCTGGTCCTCATCCTCGTCTTCAGCCAGCAGCTGCAACTGCTGCCCGCCGAGGCACCGCAGGCCGACACCGTCGGCGGCATCCTCGCCGAGGCGCCGGCCCTGGTGCTCCCCGTCGTCACCGGCGCGCTGGGCATCGTCGCCGCCTTCAGCCGCTATCTGCGCTCCGCCGTCCTGGACAACCTGGCCGAGGACTATGTGCGCACGGCGCGCGCCAAGGGCCAGTCCGGCGCCCGCATCATGGTCCGGCACGTCCTGCGCAACGCGCTCATCCCGCTGGCCACCCTCCTCGGCCTCTACCTCCCCACCCTCTTCAGCGGCACCCTCGTCGTCGAGTCGATGTTCAACTACCCGGGCATGGGGCTGCTGTTCTGGAACGCGGCCCAGAGCTCGGACTTCCCCGTGCTGCTGGGCGTCACCCTCGTCGTGGGCGTCGCCACCGTCCTCGGCTCGCTGCTCGCCGACATCGCCTACGCCGTCCTCGACCCGCGCATCAGGAGCGTGCCGTGACGACCACCGCCCCCGACGCCACCCGCCCCGCGGCCGCCCCCGGCCCGGCGCGCCGCACGCTCACCGTCTTCGCCCGCAACAAGCTCGCCCTCACCGGCGCCCTGATCCTGCTCGCCCTGCTCGCCTTCTGCTTCCTCGGGCCGCTGGTCCACCCCACCGACCAGATCCACACCGACCTCTCCCAGGCCGGCCGCGCCCCCGGCCCCGGGCACCCGCTGGGCACCACCGACCTGGGCTACGACCTGCTCGGCCGGCTGATGTACGGCGGCCGCACCTCTCTTGAGGTCGGCCTGGCGGCGGGGCTGCTGGCGACCCTCTTCGGCACGGTCTACGGCGCGGTCGCGGGCTACTTCGGCGGCTGGGCGGACGCCGTGATGATGCGGATCACCGACGCCGCGCTCGCCGTCCCGGCGCTCTTCCTGCTCGTCGTGGCCGCGGCGATCACCACTCCCGGCAAGCCGCTCCTCATCCTGATCATCGCCTCCGTCGCCTGGCTCTCCCCGGCCCGCCTCGTCCGCGGCGAGGCGCTGGCGCTGCGCGGCCGGGACTACCTCCACGCCATGCGGCTGATGGGCGGCGGCGGAGGCCGGGCCGTCTTCCGGCACATCCTGCCCAACGCCGTCGGCACCGTCGTCGTCAACGCCACCTTCCAGGTGGCCGACGCCATCCTCTACGTCGCCTACCTCTCCTTCCTCGGCCTGTCCCTCCCGCCGCCCGCCGCCGACTGGGGCTCCCTGCTCTCCGCCGGCATCACCTACACCCAGGTCGGCCACTGGTGGCTGATCTTCCCGCCGGGCATCGCGATCGTGCTGGTCGTGGCCGCCTTCCACTGCATCGGGGACGGCCTGCGGGATGCCTTCGACGTACGTCTGCAAAAGAACTGACGCACCGTCGGAAGACCTGACGCACTGCCGGAAGACCTGAAGCGAGGACCACGCCATGACCGAACCGCTCCTGCGGATCGAGGACCTGCGGGTCGAGATCACCGGCCGCGGCCGTACCGTGCACGCCCTCGACGGCATCGACCTCGACCTCGCGCCCGGCGAATCGCTCGGCATCGTCGGCGAATCGGGCTGCGGCAAGACCATGACCGCGCTGTCCGTCCTCGGCCTGCTGCCGCCCGGCGGCAGGGTGACCGGCGGCCGGATCCGCTTCGACGGCACGGACCTGGCCGCCGCCCCCGAACGCGTCCTGCGCGGTGTCCGCGGCAACACCGTCGGCATGGTCTTCCAGGACCCGCTGACCTCCCTCAACCCCACCCTCACCATCGGCGCCCAGGTCGCCGAACCCCTGCTCCTGCACCGCGAGACGAGCAGGGCTAAGGCATGGGCGAAGGCCGAGGAGACCCTGCGCCTGGTCGGCCTGCCGCGCCCCGCCGAGCGGCTCAGAAGCTATCCCCACCAGCTCAGCGGCGGGATGCGGCAGCGCGTCGCGATCGCCATGGCGCTGGTCTGCGAACCCCGGCTGCTGATCGCCGACGAGCCGACCACCGCCCTCGACGTCACCACCCAGCACCAGATCCTCGAACTCATCGACGGGCTGCGCGCCCGCCTCGGCATGGCGATGATCCTGGTCACCCACGACCTGGGGGTCGTCGCCCGCCGGGTCGACCGGGTCGCGGTGATGTACGGCGGCCGGATCGCCGAACGCGCCCCCGCACGGTCGCTGTTCGCCACCCCGCGGCACCGCTACACCCACGCCCTCCTCGCCGCACTCCCCGAGCGCGCCACCAAGGCCCCGCAGGGCGCCGGTACGCTCGCCACCCTCCCCGGCCTGCCGCCGTCCCTCGCCACCCGCCCCACCGGCTGTCGCTTCGCCCCGCGCTGCGGCTTCGCCACCGACCGCTGCCACGACACCGAGCCGGAGCTCACCGACGGCCTGCCGCACACCACACCGGCCGCCACCGCCCACGCCTTCGCCTGCTTCCACCCCGCCGGACCGGCCCCCGCCGGACCGGCCCCCGTCGCCGAGCCGCCCGCCGGTCCCCTCCCGCCGTCGCGCGCCGTGCCTGCGGAGGAACCGCTGCTGCGGCTGACCGACGTCTCCAAGAGCTACCCGCTGCACGGCGGCCCGTTCGCCCGCCGCAGGACGAGCGAGGTCAGCGCGGTGGCCGGGGTCTCGCTCACCGTCCGGCGCGGCGAGACCTTCGGCATCGTGGGGGAGTCCGGCTGCGGAAAGTCCACCCTCGGCCGGATGGCCGTCGGCCTGGAGGCGCCCAGCGGCGGCGCCGTCCACTTCGCCGGCCGCGATATCTCCCGGCTCACCAAGAGGGAGCTGCGCGCCCACCGGCGCCACGTCCAGCTGATGTTCCAGGACTCCTCCGCGGCCATGGACCCGCGGATGCGGGTGGGCGCCGTACTGCGCGAACCGTTGGTCATCCAGGGCATCGGCGACCGGGCCGAACAGCGGCGGCGGATCGCCGGGCTGCTGGACGACGTCGGGCTGCCGAGCAGCGTGGTGGACCGCTATCCGCACGAGTTCTCCGGCGGCCAGCGCCAGCGCCTCGGCCTGGCCCGAGCCCTCGCCCTGGCCCCCTCGCTGGTGGTCGCCGACGAGCCGGTCTCCGCGCTCGACGTCTCCGTCCAGGCGCAGATCCTCAACCTCATGCGCGAGCTGCAGCGCGAGAAGGGGCTGAGCTACCTCTTCATCTCGCACGACCTGGCGGTGGTGCGGCACCTCGCGGACACGGTGGGCGTGATGTACCTCGGCAAGCTGGTCGAGACCGGCCCCGCGGAACGGGTCTTCACCCGTCCGCTGCACCCGTACACCCGTGGCCTGCTGCTCGCCGGCGAAAGCCCGCTGACCGGCGAGACCCCCTCGGCTGCGGCGCCGCCCTCCGGCTGCCGCTTCCGTACGCGCTGCCCGCTCGCCACGGCGCTGTGCGCAACGACAGAGCCGCCCCCGGCGGAACCGGAGACGCCCGGGCACCGGGTGGCCTGTCACTATCCGTAGTTCCTCATCCGTAGTTCCTCGCACGTTTTCGGCTTCCCCGCCGTAGCGCCTGCGGCGAGCTGGTTGCCGCTGCGCGGGGCTGTTCGGCTGCGGGGCCGCTCCTCCGGGCTCCGCCGTGCGGAGCGGCCCCTCCCGTGGGTGGGTGGGAGGATGAGGGTGGGGGCGGGCGTGGCTCGTCCACTGCGCGCGCATACGGATTTACCAGGGCCGGTCCCGCACCCGAACAGCCCCGCGCAGCGGCACCAGCCCGCCGCAGGCGCCACGGTGGGAAGGCCGACGACGCGGGTAGCCCGCCAAGCGCAGCGGAGCGGCCCGCAGCAGGCACAACGGTGTGAAACCACCACGGCGGGAAAGCCGAAAACGTGGGAAGGAGGCCAGACAAGTGCTACGCAAACAAGTGCTACGCAACCGTGAACCTCAGCCGCCCCCGGACCCGGGAGGGCCATCGCCGAGCCCGGTCCCGGAACCCCTTCCGGGACCGCCCGTGCCGCCACCGCCGCCGGAGCCGATCCCGCCGGAGCCGGAGCCGATCCCCCGTCCGCCCGGACCGGACCCCGTCCCGGATCCGTCCCCGGCCCCCTCACCGCTCTCCTAGGAGGTGCTGATCATGGCCATCGCCACGGTCAACCCGGCCACCGGCGAGACCCTGAAGACCTTTGACGCGCTCAACGCGGGCGAGATCGAAGACCACCTGGTCAGGGCGGAACAGGCCTTCCAGCAGCATCGCACCACGACCTTCGCCCGGCGCACCGAGCTGCTGCTCAAGGCCGCCGAGCTGCTCGACGCCGACCAGGACGGCATCGCCCGCACCATGACCACCGAGATGGGCAAACCGCTGGCCCAGGCCCGTGCGGAGGCCGCGAAGTGCGCCAAGACCATGCGGTGGTACGCCCGCCACGCCGAGCGGCTGCTGGCCGACGAGCACCCCGACCCGGACGACGTCAGCGACTCCGGCGCGGTGCGCGCCGTGGTCCGCTACCGCCCCCTCGGCACCGTCCTCGCGGTGATGCCCTGGAACTTCCCGCTCTGGCAGGTCGTACGGTTCGCCGCGCCGGCGCTGATGGCCGGAAACACCGGGCTGCTCAAGCACGCCTCGAACGTCCCGCAGACCGCGCTCTACATCGAGGAGCTCTTCCGCCGCGCCGGCTACCCGGACGGCTGCTTCCAGACCCTGCTGATCGGATCCGGAGCCGTTGAGGACATCCTGCGCGACCCGCGGGTCGCGGCGGCGACGCTGACCGGCAGCGAGCCCGCCGGCCGCTCGGTCGCCTCGATCGCGGGTGACGAGGTCAAGAAGACCGTTCTCGAACTCGGCGGCAGTGACCCGTTCGTCGTCATGCCCTCCGCCGACCTCGACAAGGCGGCCCGCGTCGGGGTCACCGCGCGGGTCCAGAACAACGGGCAGTCGTGCATCGCCGCCAAGCGGTTCATCGTGCACAACGACGTCTACGACGCCTTCGCCGAGCGGTTCACCGAGCGCATGGCCGCGCTGACCGTCGGTGACCCGATGGACGAGAACACCGACATCGGGCCGCTCTCCAGCGAGCAGGGGCGCTCCGACCTGGAGGAACTCGTCGACGACGCGGTCCACCAGGGCGCGAGTGCACTGTGCGGCGGACGCCGGCCGCCCGAGCACCGCGCCGGCTGGTTCTACGAGCCGACCGTGCTCTCCGGGATCACCCCCACCATGCGCATCCACCACGAGGAGGCGTTCGGCCCGGTCGCCACGCTCTACCGCGTCGCCGACCTGGACGAGGCGGTGCAGGTCGCCAACGACACGCCGTTCGGCCTGAGTTCCAACGCATGGACCCGTGACGCCGACGAACAGGCCCGGCTGGCAAGCGACTTGACGTCCGGCGGAGTCTTCTTCAACGGCATGACCGCCTCCCACCCGGGCCTCCCCTTCGGCGGCGCCAAGCGCTCCGGCTACGGCAGGGAGCTCTCCGGCCACGGCATCCGCGAGTTCTGCAATATGACCACGCTGTGGTACGGGCCGGAGGAGTGAGGCATCGTTCGCCGCTCGCGTTCAGGCAGCGAACGCGAACGGCGGGGCGCGGCCCCGCCAACTGCCCGTGACTGCCCATGACTGCCCATGTCTGCACGCCTCTTGACGTGGGATGTTCAAGCCCCGAAGCACAGGGCGAGCAGACGGCCGTGCCGACGTGATGCGGATGATACGGGCGAGCGCTGACAACTGCCCATCTCCCACCGCAGGACGCTGCGCACAGCGGCGAATACCCGATCGACGTGGACACGATCGGCGAGACGATCCGACGAGCGCTGAGTCTCGGTAGCAGTCGGCTGGACATGGACACCATGGCCGAGCTCGACGAACTGCTGCGAGGGCATATCGCACTACTGCTCCCTGACGCGCGCAAAACAGTCCGTCGACGCTGGCCTACCGACCATCAACTGGTCACGCGGCTCAATGGCATCGTCGGTCAGATGAACCGGGGACTCGGCCACGGCGTCCTGTCGGCGCACGTCCAGGTTCACCGGATGGCTCGTGACTGCCAGTACCTCTTGGCCATGCTCACCGCTGAGGCGTGGCTGTGAGTGCGCCGGCCCCGCTCGTGTTCATCTACGACCGGTGCGCCACCCGCAACCACCGCCACTTGGACATGCGCCTGCAGGGCTGCCACGACTACGCGGACCGCATGGGGTGGGTCCTGGCTGGGTGCGACTCCTCGACGACGGCGGCCGGCGCACAGGCCCCAGTCGGCCGCAGGTAAAGGTCAGCCACTCAGGGCAGCATCGAGATACCAGGAGGTAAAAGTGATCACGGCTTTGCAGAACGACGGCGGTGACAAGCTCCCAGGGGAGCCTTACCCGGGCCCGCACCCGGCGCCGACTCCCGATGGCGGCCCCGGTGTTCCCAACCCGCCGAAGGCCGCCTGATAGTGACCACTGATGCGAGCAAGGAGCGCCCCGGCCTGAATGCGCTGGGGCGTGTCCTCATGTCTGCGGGTGCCCTCTCTTCGGACTGGGTCTCCGCCTATGCGTCCGTACCCCGATCCGCCGTTTTGCCGGACCTGATGTGGCCGTTCGACATGAAGGCCGGGCGGAGCGTTGCCGTATCCAGGACGGAAGAGCCCGACAGGTGGCAGGAGTTCGCCGATGCTGACGTGCCGATCGTCACGCAATGGGACGACGGTACGAACCCCGGCCGGGAACCGGGCGAGGTTCCGACCAGCTCCGCATCCATGCCGAGCGTAGTGTTCCGCATGCTGCAGGATCTGGACCTGCACCGGGGGCACAAAGCACTGGAGATCGGCAGTGCCACCCTCTGGAGTTCCCTGCTCATGGCTCACCGTGCCGGCCCGGGGAACGTCATCACCATGGAGGTGGACGAGGCTCTGGCAGCAACGGCCAGCGCGACCGCGGAACGGTTCGGCAGCACGGTGCGGGTCGTCCACGGCGATGGTTTCCACGGCCACCCGGAGGGTGCGCCGTACGACCGGATCATTGCGACGTGCGGTCTCCGGTCCATCCCGTTCACGTGGGCAGAGCAGTGCCGGCCCGGTGGCATCATCGTGGCCCCGTGGGGGACGTACTACAGCCACGGTGATGCGGTGGTCCGTCTGAGGGTTGCGCCGGACGGCAAGAGCGCGTCCGGCAAGTTCACCGGGCCCGTGGAGTTCATGAAGCTCCGCTCACAGCGCCTGGCACCCGTGGTCCACTCCGAGTACGTCACGGGGAGCGTGGCGGAGGGCGAGGAGTCATCCACATCGCTCACCGAAGCGGAGTTCATCGGGGAGCAGTTCGGCCCCGAGCGGTTCGCCCTGGGGCTCCGCGTCCCCGAGTGCTGGCACGTCATTGCGGAAAGGCGCGACGGCGCGCGGGCAGCGTGGTTCTACAGCCTGAGTGATCGCTCGTGGGCGTGCGTGCAGTTCCGGGACGGGGACACGGCCCGTGTCTGGCAGTCAGGTCCCCGCCTGCTCTGGGACACCGTGGAGGACGCTTTCCAGTGGTGGGTCGACCAAGGGCGACCGGACCACACCCGGTTCGGTCTGACCGTGACTCCCGATGGCCAACGGGCCTGGCTGGACGACCCGGCCGACTCGTGGACGGTGTGAAAGGTCTCGCGCCGCACCCCTGTCGACAGGGGTGCGGCGTCGGCGAGCAGCAGCAGGGCGCGGCGGGCCGTCCCCGGTGGGCTCCCTCCCGGGACGCCCCGCACCGTCAGGCGTGTGCCCGTGCTGCGGCGACCGGCGTGGTCTGCCGCGTCCGGTGCCGCAGCGTCGCCTTGCGCGTGGCGACATCGACCGTGTACGCGTCGATGGTCAGCCGGGCACCGGACACCTTCAGCACCATGAACCCGTTGTCGGAGAAGTTCTGCCAGGCCGCCGGGTGCCCGAAGTGGGCCTTGCCGTCCTCCGTCTTGGCGGAAGCCCCGCACACCACCTGCCGGGTGCCGCCGGTACGTGCCGTCGGCTCCAGGACCTGCAGCGTGTGGTCGTGGCCGGACAGGATCAGGTCGGCCCGCCCGCACACCACCTGCTCGTACATCTCCTTGAGGTGGATGCCGCTGGTGTAGTTCCCGATCTCGAAGCCGTCGTAGGAACCGGCGCTGCCGTGCTTGCCGTTGTTGAGATAGGGGTGGTGGCCGATGACGACTTTCCAGCGGGCCCGCGACGCCTTCAGCGCACGGTCCAGCCAGTTTCGCTGCTCGCGCATGTACGGCCCGTCCCAGCGGTAGTACGGGTCGAGCTGCGCGACGTACGAGGACCACGGGATCGTGTCGATGGCGAAGAACTCCACCAGCGGGTCGGCGGCGGGCAGCGGCACGCTGTAGTAGCGGCTCGGCATGTACCAGCGGCGGGAGGTCCTGGCGTAGGCGACCTCGCGGTCACCGCGCGAGGGGTCGCCGCCGCTGCCCGGTATCAGCCCCGAGCAGTCGTGGTTGCCCAGCACCATCAGCCACGGGACGTCGATGCCGTTGTTCGGCTTCTCGAACTTGTCCTGGAACTCCGAGTCGTCGTCGGACTCCGGGCCGTTCTCGTAGATGTTGTCGCCGAGGCCGACTGCGAGGCCGACGCCCTCGGCCCGGCAGACATCCCGGGCGGCGGCCGCCACTGCGTACTGCGCCTCGTCGCCGGTCCCCGCGTCACCGGTGATCAGCACGCTGAACTCGCCCCTGCCGTTGGGGTGTTCGGGGAACGGAAAGGCCCCCGGGGCGCCCGGGCGGGGCGCGGCCGACGCGGGCGACTGCGCCTGGGAGGGCAGCACCGCCAGCGCCGCACCGGCCATCGCGCCGCCCAGCAGCGTCCGCCGGTTCACCCACTGCGGAACGCGCCCCGTCGTGGGCACCGACGGTGCCCCGGCCGCCGGCTCCGAGCCGGCCCGCAGCCACTCCCGCTCGGTCATGTCCGCCTGCGGCGGGATCAGTTCGTCATCACACATGGCTGGTTTCTCTCACGGCCGCCGGGGGCGATGGTGGCGAAAAGATGAAGCGCAGGTGGACGTATGGCGATCAGCGGTGTCGGGGCTACGCGTCGGTAACTACGCGTCTCCGGGCGGCATCAGGGCGTGAGAAAAGCGGACGGATAATGGGTGTTCCGGCCACTTCCCGGGACGGCTGTCAGCGGTTCGCCAGGCGGCGCAGCGTGCGGCCGAGGTGGCGTACGTACTGCCGCTGGAAGACCGGGACCAGGGGGCCGGCGAGACGGGTGAAGGCGCGGGCCGGGCGGCTGAAGGCGGTCACGGTGAACCACACCGAACCGTCGGCGCGCAGCTCGGCCACGAACGCCTCCTCACCGCACTCGGGGTGCCCCTCGCACGACCCGTACGCGAAGCCGACGCGGTCCTCGTCGGCCACCGTCCACACCACCCGGCACGGCGCCCGCAGCCGCAGCGGGCCGATGCCCAGCGAGACCTCGACGGCGACGCCCGGTGCGGCCCGCTCCGCGTCGGCCCGGATGCCGGTGCCCGCCGCCCGGTGCAGCCGGAAGGTGGTGATCGCCTCGCCCGCCGCGGCCAGCACCTCGCGGCCGCGGCCGATCGGCAGCTCCTCGCGGAGGTGGTGGTAGCCGGACGGCAGCGGGGTGCGCCGGGTGCCGCCCACCTCGGGGTAGTTCACATCGCTCATGGGGCGAATGGTGTCACCTCGGGCGAACGGACCCGTGGGCGCCTACGTGCGGTCCGCCTCCCCGTGCCGCCCCGCCCCCGCGGCGAACCGTGCCGCGCCCGTCATCGCCTCGGCCAGTACCGACTGGCCGTAGCGGAGTTCCTCGGCCATCGCGGCCGTCTCGTCCCTGCCCTCCTGGTCCAGCAGGGAGGCCCGGTCGCTGCGCAGACACGCCTGCGGAAAGCGGGCGATCTCCGCCGCCAGCAGCTCCGCCTCCGCGCGCGCCGTCCCGGCCGGCACCACGCGGTGGACCAGCCCGATGTCCAGCGCCTCCGCCGCCGGCACCGGGCGCCCGGTCAGGACCAGGTCCATCGCCCGGCTCGCGCCGATCAGCCGCGGCAGCCGCACCGTACCGCCGTCGATCAGCGGCACCCCCCACCGCCGGCAGAACACCCCGAAGACCGCGTCCTCCTCCGCCACCCGCAGATCGCACCACAGCGCCAGCTCCAGCCCGCCGGCCACCGCATGACCGGCCACCGCCGCGATCACCGGCTTGCTCAGCCGCATCCGGGTCGGCCCCATCGGCCCGTCGCCGTCCGGCGCGACGCGATTGCCGCGCGCGGTGCCCACCGCCTTGAGATCGGCGCCGGAGCAGAACGTGCCGCCCGCACCCCACAGCACGGCGACGCGCGCCGTGTCATCCGCGTCGAACTCGCGGAAGGCGTCGGCCAGTTGGCGCGCGGTCGCCCCGTCCACGGCATTGCGGGACGCGGGCCGGGACAGCACCACCGTCGTCACCGGCCCGGCGCGCTCGACCCATACGGCCATCAGGCCGCGCCCCCGGCGGCATCCGGCGTCCGGGGCCGGACGCGCTCCAGGACCGCCGTCAGATCGGCACCGGCCGGCAGGGTGCCGAACGCATGGCCCCACTCCCCGTCGAGCCGCGAGGCGCAGAACGCGTCGGCGAGCGCCGGGTCGCTGTGCCGCACCAGCAGCGAACCCTGCAGGACCAGCGCCATCCGCTCCGCCAGCGACCGCGCCGTCAGCTGCGCCCGCTCGGGATTGGTCAGGGCGCCGAGCATCTTGCGGACCCCGGCCACCGCCGCGTCCAGCCGCCGGTCGGCGCCCGCCGCCGTCTCCACCTCGGCGAAGAACGCGTCCAGCGCGGCCGGCTCCTTGCCCAGCGCCCGCAGCACATCGAGCGCGGCGACATTGCCCGAGCCCTCCCAGATGGACAGCAGGGGCGCCTCCCGGTACAGCCGCGGCATGCCGGAGTCCTCGACATAGCCGTTGCCGCCCAGGCACTCCAGCGCCTCCGCGGCATGGCTGCTGCCCCGCTTGCACACCCAGTACTTGCCGGCCGCCAGCGCCAGCCGGCGCAGCGCCGCCTCCTGCGCGTCCCCGGCCTGCGACCGGCCGACCGCCGCGGCCAGCCGCATGCCCAGCAGCGTCGCCGCCTCCGACTCGACCGCCAGATCCGCGAGCACCGAGCGCATCAGCGGCTGCCGGTCCAACTCCCGCCCGAACGCCCGCCGGTGGGCCGTGTGGTGCAGCGCCTGCCGCAGTCCCGCCCGCATGCCGGCCGCCGACCCCAGCACACAGTCCAGCCGGGTCATGTTCACCATCTCGACGATGGTGCGTACCCCGCGCCCCGGCTCGCCGACCGGCCAGGCCACCGCCTCGTCGTACTCGATCTCGGAGGACGCGTTGGAGCGGTTGCCCAGCTTGTCCTTGAGCCGCACCAGCCGCATCCCGTTGAGCGTGCCGTCGGGCAGCACCCGCGGCACCAGGAAGCAGCCGAGCCCCTCCGCGGTCTGCGCCAGCGCCAGGAACACATCGCTCATCGGGGCGGAGGTGAACCACTTGTGGCCGGTGATGCGGAAGGTGCCGTCGCCGGCCGGCACCGCCCGCGAGGTGTTGGCCCGTACGTCGGAGCCGCCCTGCTTCTCCGTCATCGACATGCCCGCGATCAGGCCGGACTTCGTCAGCGGCGGCCGCAGCCCGAAGTCGTACGAGCGGGACGCCAGCAGCGGCTCGTACTGCGCGGCGAGGTCCGGTGCGGCGCGCAGCGCGGGGACGGCGGCGTACGTCATCGAGACGGGGCAGCCGTGGCCGGGCTCGGCCTGCGACCAGACGTAGAACTTCGCGGCGCGCACCAGATGGGCCCCGGGGCGGTCGTCGGCCCACGGCGCCCCGTGCAGACCGTGCTGCACCGCGACGGTCATCAGCTGGTGCCAGGCCGGATGGAACTCCACCTCGTCGACGCGGTGCCCGAACCGGTCGTGGGTGTGCAGCCGGGGCTGCTGCTGCTCCGCCCAGCGGGCCTGGTCCTGCACCGCCGCCGAACCGGCCAGCGCGCCGAGTTCGGCCACCTCCCGCACGCCCCACTCGGCGCCGTCGCGGCGCAGCGCCTCCAGCAGAGCCGGCTCGTCCGCCGTGCTGAACCCGGTCAGCGGCGGGGCCTGATTCACGACTTCATGAGTGACGGTCATACCTCGACGTTACAGAAACGGAACAGCCGTGGGAAGACTGTAATGCCGTGCAAGGGCGGCGCCGCTAGAATTTCCTGCACATATGAACGACCCCGGCATCCACGACGACCCCGGCCGCCCCGCAGCCCTCGCGCTGCGGCCCCTCACCGCGCGCTCCATCGTGCTGAGCACCCTCCTCGGCCACCACCCGCCGAAGCTGCCCGCCCGCGCCCTGGTACGGGTCGGTGAACTCTTCGGCATTGCCGAGGGCACCGTCCGGGTCGCGCTCTCGCGCATGGTGGCCGCCGGCGATCTGCGGCAGGCCGACGGCTCGTACGCGCTGACCGCCCGCCTGCTGGCGCGCCAGACCCGTCAGGACGAGAGCCGCTCACCGCGGACCCGGCCCTGGCACGGAGACTGGGAGATCGCGGTCGTCACCACCCCGGAAGGCCGTCCGGCCGCCGAGCGCACCGCGCTGCGCCAGGCCATGGCGGCGCTGCGGCTGGCCGAACTCCGCGAGGGCAGCTGGCTGCGCCCCGCCAACCTCGAACGGCCCCGCCCGCCCGTCGCCACCGAGCAGTGCACCTGGCTCAGCGGCACCCCGGACGAGGACCCGGCCGCCCTCGCGGCCCGCCTGTGGGACCTGGACGGCTGGGCGGCACGGGCCGACGCCCTGATGTCCGCCCTGGACCGCGCCGGTTCCCCCGCCGACCGCTTCACGGTCGCCGCGGCCGCCCTGCGCCACCTCCTGTCCGACCCGCTGCTGCCGGACGCACTGCTGCCCCCGCACTGGCCGGGCAGCCGGCTCCGCGCCCGCTACGACGGGTTCGAGAGCGAGCTGAGCCGGCTGCTGCGGACGTATCTGGCCTAGAGCCCGTCCGGCTCTGACCCCCGCCGCTCACCGCGGCAAGCCCGTCCGGCCCTGACCCCCGCCGCTCACCGCGGCAGCACGCACACCGGCATCGGCGTCGCGAACGGCTCGCCCGCGCTCTTGAGCGCCCCGGTCCGTACGTCCACCGAGAACACCGTCACCGATCCGGACTTCTGGTTCGCCGCGAACAGCCAGCGCTCATCCGGCGAGAGTGCGATCTGCCGGGGGAAGTCGCCGCCCACCGGCACGGTGTCCAGCAGCCGCAGCCGCGCCCCGCGGGCCTCCACGGCGTAGCGGGTGAGGCTGTTGTGACCGCGATTGGCGAGATACGCGAAACGGCCGTTGCGGGTGACGAGGATCTGCGCCGGATAGCTGGTCCCCGGGCCGGTGCCGGTGGACTGCGGCGACCCGGGCGTCAGCCGTCCCGTGCGGCGGTCGTAGCCGCAGACCACGACCGTGTTGTCGACCTCGTTCGCCAGATACGCGAAGTCACCGGAGGGGTGGAAGGTCAGCTGGCGGGGGCCGGCGCCGGGCCGTAGCGCGGCGTACGACACCTGGGCGAGGGTCCCGGCGGAGCCGTCCAGCCGGTAGGTGTAGACGGTGTCGTTGCCGAGGTCGACGGCCAGCACATGGCGGCCGTCCGGAGCGGTGAGGATCTGGTGGGCATGCGGACCGTCCTGGCCGGGGCCGGGCGGCGGGCTGGAGTGGGTGACCAGGTCGGTGCGTTCCCCCAGGGTGCCGGTCGCCCGGTCGACGGGGTGGACGGCCACGCTGCCGGAGAGGTAGTTGGCGCTGAACAGCCAGCGTCCGCCGGGGTGCACGGACAGATGGCAGGGACCGGCGCCGCCCGTGGACCGGGTGCCCAGCACTCTGGGCGGGCCGCCGGGCGTCAGCGCGAGGGCGGTCACCTCGCCCCGCTCCTGCTCGTCGACGGCGTAGAGGGCGCGGCCGCCCGGCGCGAGCGCGAGGTAGGAGGGGTCGGCGACCCCGGCCACGACACCGGCGGTGGTGATCCGCCCGGTCATGGTGTCGTACGACGCGAGCCCGATGCCGGTCCCGCCGCCCTCCTTCGAGGTGTAGGTGCCCAGGTAGAGCGGACGGGAGCGGCGCGGGCCCGAGGCCGGGCTCCGGCGCGGGCCCACGCGGTGACGGGTCTGCCCGGGAGCGTCGTCCGCCGCCGTCAGCAGCCCCGCCCCGGCCGTGGTGGTCAGGCCCGCAGCGACGGTCCGCAGAAAGCGCCGGCGGTCGAACCCGATCCCGGACCGCGTTCCGGTGCGCGCTGCTGTCATGCCAGCAGGGTGGCCTGCCGCGCCCGGCCCGGGCAAGCGCCACAACGCAAATTGCGGTATGTGCAACGCGATGGCCGTGCGCCCCGAGGGGCCGTCCCCTACGGCCTCCCGGGGCCTCCCCGCGGCTCTACAGAGCCTCCGCGGCGGCATTCCGGGGCAGCTCAGGGCCGCGCGACCCTGACGGACCCGTACATCCTCATGATGACCATGACCCCCACTCGTAGCACTCGAGTCGTACGGCAGAACACATACGCGGGCTGATTCGCCGCGCCCTGGCCGCACGTAGTTTCTGATCAAGGCACGGAGATGACGGAGAGGCCACGGATCGATGTACGGCAAGGCATTCGCCCCGGAGTACCAGGGCGAGTTGGGCTCGGCGCTGGGCGTGAACTCCTCGTACGAGGAGGTACTGGCGACGGCGAGCCGTGCGCACGACCGGGCGGGCACCGCGCTGGAGCGGGCGCGGGCCGCCCTCGCGGTCGCCGAGGCCAACCGGCGCCTCGGCCGGGTGGCCGAAGCCGGCGCCGCCTGGCGCGAGAGCTACCGCAGCGCCCGCACCGCCGGTGACGCCGGCGCCATGGCCTGGGCGCTGTGGAGCGGCGGCACCCTGGCCCGCCAGTGCGGCACCCTGCCGCTCGCCCGCCGGCTGCTCACCCACGCCGTCACCCTGGCCGACGGCAGCGGCGACCGCCTCGCCCACGGCTACTCGCTCGCCGGCCTTGCGGAGACCGGCCGCATCCAGGGCGACTACGCCGCGGTCGCCGAGCTCCACGAGCAGCTGCTCGAACAGGGCCGGGCGCACGGCGAGGCCCGGCACATGGTCTGGGCGATGTCCGGCATAGCCCAGATGCACCGCAACACCGGCGACTACGACAAGGCCCTGGAGCTGTTCGAGGAGTCCGCCCGGATCGCCGAGGCGGGCGAGGACGCCCGCGGCCGCGCCTGGTCGCTGCGGGGGATAGCCGATGTGCTGTCCGTGCAGGGCGAGACGGACCGCGCGCTGGAGCTGCTGTCCGAGGCGGAGGCCATCTGCCGCACGATGGACCTGGCGTCGGCGCTCGCCTACAACCACAAGATGCGCGCCAACGTCCTCTACCGGGCCGGACGTTACGAGGCCGCGCGCGACACCTACACCCTCGCGCTCCGGGAATTCAGCGACATGCAGGAGCCCCGGGGCGTGGCGCTCTCCCGGCTCGGACTGGCCAAGTCCCGTGCCCGCCTCGCCCGCGAGGAGGCCTTGGCCGAACTGGAGGACCTGGAAAGGGACTTCGTGCGCATCGGACTGCGGCACGCCCGCGACATGGTCATCGCATTCCGTGCAGAGCTGACCGCGCTACCGGCGGCAGAAACTCCCGCTCCTCGGTGCGATGCCACCACGCCCCGGTCTCCCGCAGTTCCCGCCAGGTCGTGAAGCGGTAGCGGAAGACCCGGGCCCGGATCCGGGCCGGCGGCAGATCGGGGAACGGATTGGTGCGCAGCAGCCGCAGCGTGTCCCGGTCGTTCTCCAGCAGCCGCGCCACGAGCGGTACGAACCACGCCCGCGCATAGGCCGGCGACAGCGCCGCGAACCACATCAGCCAGTCCAGCCGCAGATGGTATGGCGCAAACTGCCGCGGCAGCCGCCCGACATCGCCCGGCTTGCCGTGGAACTCGTACGCGACCCAGGTCGTGCCGGGCCCGGTCACGGCATCCGCCGTCCCCTCCACCACGATCTCCCGGCGCACCCGGGTGATCGTGCCGAAGGCGCCGTACGAATTGACCAGATGCAGCGACTCGTAGGACGTGTTCATCATCTGCTGCCGGGACAGCAGATTGCGCGCCGGCCGGTAACTCAGCCACAGGACGCCGGCGGTGGCCAGGAGGACCAGCACCTCGAACCACACCGAAGGCGCGGGGAGCGCGGCGGACGGCTGCCCCCACAGCGGGGCGGCGGCCGACATGGCCAGGGCGATGGTCACCCAGTTCAGCCAGGCGAAATTGCCGGAGATCACCAGCCACAGCTGGGTGACGACCATCGCGGCCGCGGCCCAGCCGGCGATCGGCTGCGGGGTGAACAGCAGGACGGGAAGGACGAGTTGGGCCACATGGTTGGCGGCCACCTCGACCCGGTGCAGCGGCTTGGGCAGATGGTGGAAGAACCAGCTCAGCGGCCCCGGCATCGGCTGGGTCTCATGGTGGTAGTAGAGGCAGGTCAGATCCCGCCAGCAGCGGTCGCCGCGCATCTTGATCAGCCCGGCCCCGAACTCGACCCGGAACAGCACCCAGCGCAGCAGCCACATGACCAGCACCGGGGGAGCGGTCTCGTCGTTGCCGAGGAACACCGCGAGCGAGCCGGCCTCCAGCAGCAGCGACTCCCAGCCGAAGCTGTACCAGGTCTGTCCGACGTTCACGATCGACAGATACATCGCCCACAGGACGGCCCACAGCACCATCGACGCCCACAGCGGCACGGCATCCGCGGCCCCCGCCGCCACGGCCGCCGCCAGCAGCGCACCGGACCACGACCACAGCGCGAAGAAGCGGTCCGAGTAGTGCCAGTGGAAGACCGAGGGGGCCGCGCCGAACGGCACCCGCGCCACGTACGCGGGCACCGGCAGCATGCCGCGCGCCCCGATGAGCGCCCGGAACTGCCGCACCGCCGCGAGGAACGCGACCAGATAGAGAACGGCCAGCGTCCGCTGGAATACGAGCCGCCCGAGCCAGTAACCGGAATCCGAGAACCATGCCACGCGCCCATGGGTAGCACCGAGGCCGCGCGGGCGGGAACACTCCCTCCGCGCGGTCACCCTCCAGCGTACGGATCGGGGCAAATGCAGCAACCGCAGAGCCATTCGGGTGAGTGATGTACCTCACATTCCCGCGGGAATTCCCCGTCATTTCCGGGGGTGGAATTCCCGCCTTCCCACGACATGACCATCTCGCCGGAAAACGCCGAGCGCGCGGAGTGCGGCGTCGTTACTCTGAGGGACGACGGACGACCTTTCTGGGAGACGCCAACACCATTGGCCCGTCGCGGGAACGCCACAAACCATTGGCCGACCTCCCGGTTTGTGAACAAGGCGCCACCGCGTCGGACCGATACCTCGAAGAAGGAGTGCGTGGTGGCTATGCACAAGGCTCAACACAAGCAGCCCCGCTTGAAGCGCGGCGAGCGGCCAGGCCGTATCAAGGAAGTCCGCAACCTCGAAGTCTGGGACCGCTGCGCGCCGGTGCGCCTCGCCGGCTGCGACGACGACCCCGCCGAGCCGTACATCATCCGCGGCATCGACTGAACGCCCGGGCGACGGCCCCGGCCTCCGGGGCGCTGCCCCGCAGGGTCAGGGCCGTCGCCCGAGCAGGCACAGCAGCCGGGTGAGATCGTCGGCATCGGCCGGGGGATCCACCGCGGGAGCGAACAGCCCGGACGCATCGAGCCCCGCGGCATACGGCTCCACCTCGCGCAGCGCCGCCGTCGCCAGAGGGCCGGGCAGCCGCTCGTCGGCGCCGATCGCACGGGACAGGTCCCAGGCGTGCACCACCGCATCGGCCATCATCTGCGTGCAGTACGCGTCGGCCGGACTGGAGCCGTACGACAGCTGGACCGTACGGCTCAGCGCGTCGCGTTCCGAGAACGCCGCCACGGCCGCCACCGCCGCACGGTCCCACGCCGCGGCCGGATCCTCGCCGAGCACATCCCCGTCGAAGTCCGAGCCCACCTCCGCGATCGTGGCGCCGTCCCGCACCAGGCGGGGCACCCACAGCTGCTCGGCGGTGAGGTGGTTCACCAGATCGCGCACCGACCACTGCGAGCACGGCGTCGGGCCGTCCCACTGGTCGTCGCGGACGGCGTGCACCCGGCTTCCGAAGAGCGCGATGGCCTCGCCATGGGTCCGCAGGATCTCGTCGATGCTCATGCTCCCCGAGGATAGGAGCGGGCACTGACAACCGCCCCCGCGCCGACCCGAACGGCCCAGCCGGGGCGAGGGATTTCCCGGCTCTCCCGCCCGCTGCCGCCCGCCGGCCGCTACCGTCCGCGCGGCCGCGGTCAGTCCGGGTAGAGCTGGCTCCGCGGCACGATCTGCTGCTCCTGGCCGGGGCTGGTCCATAGCGGCTTCCTATGCGCCTCACCGGTCCGCTCCGTGTAGTCGATCCGGAGGGTGTGCCGGTGCCCGGCCTTGAGGGTGACGGTCCCCTTGTCGGTCCGCGGTCCGTGCGGGGCCGCGCTGTCGATCACCGGCCTGCCGTCGATCCACAGCCGCACGGTGTCGTCGGAGACGGTCGTGAAGGTGTAGGTCCCGTCGAAGCGCGGCTGGACGGAGCCCGGCCCTCGGCATGGTGCAGGCCCGCACACCCGGACCGGAAGACCCTGGATGCGATAGGCATCGCGATAAGCATCGGAGCACCCAGCTCAAGCACGAGGGGAATCAGGGGAGTTGGCGGGACAGATGCGCGTACGCCCCGTGTGCAGCTCATGGATACCTCGGATCTCCGGCGTTCGTCCGGAGCGGTGGCCGAATGTGCGCGACGGATGTGCGGGGCGTGCCCGGCGCCCTCACGCGCCCTGGCGACGGCCCGCGTTTGCCTGTTCAATGAGCGGCCCCGGCCGAGCTCATGGGAGGCACCATGGAAGCCGTCGCCCCACCCGCCGCCGGCGCCCCGGCCATCCGCTGCGCGGGTCACGAACGCGGCTACCCGGCCTTCCTCGAACGAGCGGCACGCATCGCAACCGGCCTGCGTGCGGCGGGAGTCGAGCCGGGCGACCGGATCGCCGTCGTCCTGCGCAACGAGCCCGCCCATCTGGAGATCACCGCCGGGGCCGCCCTGCTCGGCGCCTCGGCCGTCCCGGTCAACTGGCACTTCCAGCACGACGAGCTACGGCATGTGCTCACCGACAGCGGGAGCAAGCTGGTCTTCGCCCACACCGACCTGCTGGACGGGGTGAGCGCGGTGCTCCCCGAGGACGTACGGATCATCGAGGCGGCCGTTCCCGCCGGCGTCGCGGCCGCCTGCGGTATCGCCGCACCAGCGCCGACCGGGGCGCACCCGCTGCTCGACGACTGGCTGGCCGGCCACGCCCCCCTGGAGCGGGCCGCCGACGAGCACCCGCCCACCGTCATCTACAGCTCCGGAACCACCGGGCGCCCCAAGGGAGTTCTGCGCGAGCCCGTGGCACCGGAGCGGCTGGAGGAGGCGGTGCGGCTGTTCCTGGAGTACTTCGCCGTCGCCCCCGGCGGCCGTACGCTCATCCCCGCACCGCTCTACCACGCGTCCCCCAGCCAGCACGCCGTGCTCGCGCTCGCCGCCGGCCTGGACATCACGCTGATGCCGCGCTTCGACGCCGAGGAGTTCCTGCGGCTCATCGAGCGGCATCGCATCGAGCAGGTCCAGGTCGTGCCCACGATGTTCGTACGGCTGCTGCGGCTGCCCAAGGACGTACGGGAGCGCTACGACCTGTCGTCGCTCACCTCCGTCGTGCACGCCGCGGCGCCCTGCCCGCCGCACATCAAACACGCCATGATCGACTGGCTGGGACCGGTACTGCGCGAGTACTACGGCGGCAGCGAGACCGGCGCGGTGACATGGTGCGACAGCGCCGAGTGGCTGGCCCACCCCGGCACCGTCGGACGGGTCCGGGAGACCGGCGGGGTCGCGGTCGTCGGCCCCGACGGGCGGCCGCTGCCGGCCGGTGCCACCGGTGACATCTACCTCAAACCCGCCGACAGCTGGCCGCAGTTCACCTACCTCGGCGACCCGGCCAAGCGCGCCGCCATGGAAGCGCCGGGCCTGCCCGGGTACGTCACCATCGGCGACATCGGCCACCTCGACGCGGACGGCTACCTCTACCTGAGCGACCGCCGCAACGACATGGTCATCTCCGGCGGCGTGAACATCTACCCCGCGGAGATCGAGGGCGCTCTGCTCACCCTCGACGGAGTGCGCGACGTGGCCGTCTTCGGCATCCCCGACGAGGAGTTCGGCGAGGTCCTCGCCGCGCACGTGGAGACCGAACGCGGCGTGCTGCTCAGCGCCGACGCGGTACGCGCCCATGTCGCCGGCCGGCTCGCCGGGTACAAGGTCCCGCGGGCCGTGGTCTTCGAGGAGCGGCTGCCGCGCGACGAGTCGGGAAAGCTCTTCAAGCGGGAGCTGCGGGACCCGTACTGGGCAGGGCACGACGGCCTGAGCTGAGCAACCGTCAGATGGACCGTCAGATGACAGAGGCGCCGAGTCTCGGCGAACGGGCGGTCGCCGCCCCTGCCTGGAACGCGATGGGCCCGCGCCTGGAACACGATGGCCGGCACGGCCGTACGCCCCGACGGCTTCCTGGGCTACGTCCAGAACGTCGGCGACCGGCCGGAGTCCGGCCAGCCGGTCACCCATGACTCCACCGCCGACTTCGGCGTCGGCGCCTTTCTTCTCGCCGGTACCGAACTGGCGGCGCTGGCCGGTTGCTGAACCCGCCCGACGAGCCGCCCGGGCTCCGGCCGGAACTTCCCGTCCTCCCACCGGACCGGCCTGCCATCCCCGCTAAAGTCGTGGAAACAGCGCAGGTGAAGCCGCTTCCACAGGGTTCCGGGGGCAGCCGCCCCGGGGGGAGGACACAGGTCGACATGAGCCGCCGTTCCCATGGATTAATGGCCGTCTGGGCCGAGGCGCAGCGCCAGCAGCAGCGCCGGGAGGAAGCCCAGCGCCGTGCGTACGCACAGCAGCGCCGCGACCAGGAACGGCAGGCCCGCGACGCCGAGCGCGCCATGGCGCGGATGCACCGGGAGCGCCAGGCCGCCTACCGTCAGCAGCGCGAGGCCGACGCCCGCCGCCGGACCGGGGAACTGGACGCCCGGGTCGCCGCGCTGACCGGCCTGCTCGCCGAGGGGTGCCGCGCGCCCGCCTTCACCGCCGCCGCGCTGCTGCGGCCCGAGCGCATCGAGGAGTTCGCACCCGGCGCCCTGGCCACTGCGGTGCCGATGCCCGACCCGGCCCGCTACCAGGCCCCGACGGGCGGCTGGTACGCCGGAGCCGGCCGCCGCGACCGCGCCCAGCAGGAGGCCCGCGCCCGCTACGAGCAGGACTGGTACGCCGCACAGGCCGCCGAGAGCCGGCGCCAGGCCCAGCTCGCCGCCTACCGGCAGCAGTACGACCAGTGGGCCGCCGGCGCGCTGGACGCGATCCGGCAGCACAACGCCGGTATCGAGGAGCTGCTCGCCGGTCTGCGCGCCGGTGACGCGGAGGCCGCCGTCGAGTACTTCTCCGCCGCGCTGTACGCCTCCACCGCCTGGCCGGAGGGCTTCCCCCGGCAGGTCGCCGCCGCCTACGACCCGACGGCCCGTCAGCTCGTACTGGACTGGGAGCTGCCCGGCTACGACGTCGTTCCGGCGGCCAAGTCGGTCCGGTACATGCCCACCGCCGACCAGGAGAAGGAGACCGCCCGGCCGGCCGCGCAGCGCCGGGCGCTCTACCGCGACGTACTGGCCCAGAGCATGCTGCTGGTACTGCGCGACCTCTTCGCCGCCGACACCCACGGCGCGCTGGAATCAGTGGCGCTCAACGGCTTCGTCGACGATGTGGACCCGGCCACCGGCCGCCCCGCCCAGGTGTACCTCGCGACCGTCATGACACCCCGCCGCGCCTTCGACTCCCTGCATCTGGAGCAGGTCAGCGCCGTGGAGTGTCTGACCGACGGGCTCCGCGGACAGCTCGCCGCGCGCCCCGACCAGCGGACCGCGGTACGCCCCGGACGGTTGCCGGGCGACGTCGGCGGCGGCGCCACGGTCGTCTCGCACGGCACCGACAGCGAGCCGGATCTGTACGAGATGGATCCGATCGCCTTCGAGAACCTGATCGCCGAGCTGTTCCGCGCCATGGGCATGCAGGCCGTGACGACCCAGCGCTCCGGCGACGGCGGCGTCGACGTGGACGCCCTCGACCCGGACCCGATCCGCGGCGGCAAGATCGTCGTGCAGGTCAAGCGCTACCGCAACACCGTCCCGCCGACCGCCGTGCGCGACCTGTACGGCACGGTGCAGTCCGAAGGCGCCAACAAGGGCGTGCTGGTGACCACCTCACGCTTCGGCCCCGGCGCACACACCTTCGCCAACGGCAAGCCGCTCAGCCTGATCGCCGGCCCGGAACTCGTCGACCTGCTGGGCCGGTACGGGCTGCGCGGCCGCCTGGGCACCGCCGACCGGCCCGGCGGTGCCCACGCCACCGACGAGCCCGGGGACCACAACATCCTCGGCATGAACTGGTCCGGCCAGGTCGGCCTCGATGTCTGCGCCCTGGTGTGCAAGGGCACCACGGTGCTCAGCGAGGACCACTTCGTCTTCTACAACAACCCCCGCACCCCGGACGGATCGGTGCGGATGCTGCCCGGCTTCGCGCCCGACCGCGCCGCGATGCAGGTGCACTTCGAGGCACTGCCGCCGGACGCCGACCGGCTGGTCCTGGTCGCGGCCATCGACCCCCAGGCCGACCCCGACGCCGACCTCTCCGGCTTCACCGACGCCCGGATCCGCCTGCTGGACGCCACGGGGCAGGAGCTCGGGCAGCTGGAGGTCTCGGACGGCCGGCGCGGCGAGACCGCGCTGGTACTCGGCTCGTTCCGGCAACGCTCCGGCGGCGACTGGGACTTCGTCATCGGCGGCAAGGGCTACCCCGGCGGGCTGGAGGCGTTGGTGCGGGAGTATGGGATCGAGGTGGCCTAACCGCTGCGCTTGGCTGGCTTCGACGTTTCGGCTGGCCCGCCGTGGGGGTTGGGCTGGGTTCGCCTGCGGCGGGCGTTGCGTGCCGCTGCGCGGGGCGTTTTCGGGGTGCGGTGGCGGTCCTCCGGGGTAGGGGTGTGGGACTGCTTCGCTTTACGTCCCACACCCCTACCCCTCCGGCCCGCCCCCTCCCGTGGGTGGGGGAGGGAGGGGCCGGTGGGGGTGTGCCTTGGTGGTCCTCGACTGGTCGTCGGTCGGTGCCCGGGGCTTCGCCCCCGGTTTCGGGCCCCACCCCTACCGCCGCGGCAGGCAGGACTGGCCCCCCACCGGGCCGGCGAGGGCGTCGTGGTGGCTGTCCCGTCCGCCCCAACGCCCAGCACCATGTCGCCTTCGGCTACGGCATCCACCAGTGCCTCGGCCAGGCGCTGGCCCGCGTCGAACTCCAGGTCGTCATCGGCACGTTGCTGCGCCGCTTCCCCACGATGCGGCCCGCGGTGCCGATCGAGGAGATCCCGTTCCGCGCCGATATGGCGATCTACGGTTGTCACGCCCTGCCCGTCACCTGGTGACCGGCCACCACACCGCCCCCTTCGCACGCCCACACCGACCCCCACGGAGCCTTCTGCCATGCTTGACGCCGACAAGTGCTGCGCCGCCGGCCAGTGCGTACTGATCGCCCCCGAGGTCTTCGACCAGCGCGATGAGGACGGCGTGGTGGTGCTGCTCGACGCCGAACCGCCCGCCGGGCAGCACGAAGCGGTCCGCGAAGCGGCCGCCATCTGCCCGGCCGCCGTGATCGAGGTGCAGGCATGACCGCCCGGCCGATCGCCGTCGTCGGCGCCTCGGCGGCCGGCCTCGCCGCGGCCGAAGCGCTGCGCCGCCTCGGCTGGCGCGGCCCGCTCACCCTCATCGGCGACGAGCCCCATCTGCCGTACGACCGGCCGCCGTTGTCCAAACAGCTGCTGCACGGCGCCTGGGAGGCGGAGAAGCTGCTGCTGCGCACCGCGGAGCAACTCGCCCCGCTCGACCTCGATCTGCGGCTCGGCACCCGCGCCACCGGCCTCGACGTGGCCGGGCGCACCCTCACCCTCGACGGGCGGGAGGAGCTGGGTTGCGCCGGAGTGATCATCGCGACCGGCGTCGCGGCCCGTACGCTGCCCGGCGCCGACCGCACCGCCGGGGTCCACACCCTGCGCACCCTCGACGACGCGCTGGCGCTGCGGGACCGGCTGACCGGCGGTGCCCGCCGCCTGGTGGTCGTCGGCAACGGCGTCCTGGGCTGCGAAGCGGCCGCGGTGGCCCGGGAGCTGGGGCATGACGTCACCCTCGTCGGCGCCCGGCCGATACCGATGGCCGCCGCCGTCGGCACCGAGGTCGGCGAGCTGCTCGCCGAGGAGCACCGGGCCCGCGGCGTACGGCTGCTCACGGGGGCGGTGGACGGCTTCGAGTCCGCCGCGGACTCGGTCACGGCCGTACGGCTGGCCCATGGGGGCACCCCCGGCGATGGGGGCGCGGCCGCCGGGGGAGGCACCCGGCTGCCCGCCGACACCGTGCTGCTCGCGATCGGCTCCACGCCCGCCGTCGGATGGCTCGGCGACCCCGCGCTGGACACCACCGACGGGCTGCGCTGCGACGCGTACTGCGCCGCCGCCCCCGGCATCTACGCCGCGGGCGACGTGGCCCGCTGGGACCATCCGCTGCACGGCCGGCCGCTGCGCTTCGAGCACCGGATGAACGCCACCGAGCAGGGGATGGCCGCCGCCCGCAACCTCCTCGCCGAGCTGGCGCCCGAGGGCGTGCCGGCCCAGGAGCGCCGGCCCTTCGCCCCCGTGCCGTACTTCTGGTCCGACCAGTACGCCGTCAAGATCCAGGCGTACGGGCTGACCGCGGGCGCCGACCGCGTCGAGACCACGGTGCTGGACCGGGCGGAGCGCCGTACCGTCGCCCTCTACGGCCGGGACGGCAACGCCGTCGGCGTCCTGGCCGCCGGTCTGCCGCCCCGCCAGGTCCGGGCCCTGCGCGCGCTGGTCGCCACGCCGCTGCCCTGGGAGGAGGCCAGGCCGCGCCTGCTCGCCGCGCTCGGCTGACCGATCATGGGGGGATGACCGACTCGTACGTCCGGGTGCGCGGCGCCCGCGAGCACAACCTCCGCAGCATCGACGTGGACATCCCGAGGGACGCGCTGGTCGCGTTCACCGGGGTGTCCGGCTCGGGCAAGTCCTCGCTCGCCTTCGGGAGAATCAGCTATATGCAGTGACATAATCGGGCACACGCCCCATAGATGCCCTGAAGGATCATGGGCGCGCACCACAGCAGACATAGAGCGGCCCTACGACGGTTGCGGAAAGTGCCTTAGGGCTGCGCCGACTCTCCCGCTCCTCCGACGCGTCATCCAGCCCGGCCAAGCAGCGGGACCAGGTGCTACAGGTAGTGCGGGAATACGGCGGCCATGTGATCGCCTGGGCGGACGACTGGGAAGTGTCGGGCGCCACAGACCCCAAGACGCGCCCCCGCCTGGGCCCATGGCTCCGAGGGGAACGAGGGCCGTACAACGGCATCGCCGGCGCTTCTGTGGACCGCCTCGGCCGCAACGTCGTGGATTGCCTCAACACCGGTTACGCGATGCGCGACCAGGGGCTCACGCTGCTCACGTACGGCCATGACGGACCATGGGACCTGGACGACCCTCACGACGAAAACCGCTTCACCATGGAAGCGTGGGGCGCGCAGATGGAGCTGCGATCCGTCCAGCGCCGGAACCGAGAATCGGCGGTGAAGGCACGCCGAGACGGCAAGATCAAGAACAAGCCTTCATACGGCTACCGATACGAGCGGGATCTCCCAACGGGCCCCGTAAGCCGCGCCGTTCTCGATGACGGCGCCACGCTGCCCGCGCCGTGGAACGAAGAAGACGCTGCCGAGATCATCCGCAACGTGGCCCGTCGCATCCTCGTGGACCAGACAGGGGAGATCACGGAGAACACGGAGGCAGCCCGCCTGACACGCAAGGGCTGGCTGTCGCCGGAAGACCGGAAGCGAGTGCTATACGGGCGAAAGCCCCAGTACTCGCCCTGGCAAGGCGCTTCGCTGGCCCGAATCCTCATGTCGAAATCCGCACTCGGCTACCTGATGCACAAGGACGAGCCGGTGCTGGACGAGGCAACCGGCAAGAGCCCATCCGAATCGGTCCTGAACTGTGGAATTACGCGACGCACCGCGCACTGGTAAAGAAGCTGACACCGAAGGGCAAGCGGAGAATACGTAGCGCCAACAACGCCTACCTCCTCACCAAGCGGATCGTCTGCGGCAATTGCCACTACCGCATGTACGTCGCCAGAGGGCGTAACAAAAATGCATGGACTTGCCGCTCCAAGTTCAAGGGCCTGACGGACTGTGCACCCGCCCCGAACATCCGCGTGGAAGAGATAGATGCTCTGGTGGAGGGGTGGTTCCTGGAAGAGTTCGGTAGTGGAATGATCACGGAGACCGTCTACGTGCCGGGAAATGGTGTCGCTGATCTTATAGAGGAAGTTGAGGCTTCGCGGTCGCGTCTGCGCAGCGACCGCGAAGCCGGGTTGTACGACTCGGCGGATGACCAGGAGTGGTTCCGATCCCGCTATGCGTCGCTGGGGCGAGAGCTGGAGGAGTTGCGGCAGCAGCCAGAAACTGCGGGCGGAATGGTCAGACGACCGACTGGGAAGACCATCGAGGACGCGTGGCACGAGGCAGCGGACCACGCAGGACGGCGCGAGATCCTGGCGGGGTTCGGCGTCGTGATCAGCGTCTGGCCCGACAGTTCGCCCGTGCGTTGGTACCCGGGTCGGATGCATGGACCTGAGCGCAACTCGGAGCAAGCAACAACGACGGAACTGCTGCCCGCGCTAAGCAGCATGGTGAACGCCGTAGCTGCATCGGCGTCGAGTGCCGTTCGGCCCGTCCGGACTTGAGTCCCTGGCCGACGACACAGTCTGATGTGATGCAAGGCACGTTGAGGGAGTCGGCCCCGCCAAGGGTTCGGCTCCCTCTCACGTTGAGCTAGCGCCGGCTGAGCGGAGAGTGACTAAGCGAAGGGCTTTGGGCGGAAAAACTGTCCTGGAGTCCTTCTTTCTTATGCCCGCGCATAAGAAAGAAGGGACGGAGGGCCGTTTTTCCGCCCCACGTGGAGGGCGCGGGCCGAGCCCTCTTAGCGTCCTGTCACGGCCTCCAGTTAATGGATATGAAGGCGGGCACGACTCCACTCTCCAGCGTTTGACGTGGAGGCGATTGCGGTCCCCTGCCGCTGGCTCCTCCCGCGCGCCCCGTTCTCTCCTCCGGGATGACGCGCGGGAGTTGAGCCGTGGCCCCGTAGCTCAGTGGTAGAGCGCCCGATTGTCGATCGGATGGGAGCCGGTTCGATTCCGGCCGGGACCGCTTGCAGGTGCGGAAGGGCGCAGTGTCGGCGTGCGTCCTTCCCCGAGCACCCCGTGTTCCTCGCCAGCGCCGAACACGGGGGTAGTGGCGCTTCGAGTCCGCCCGCCTTGCTATTCAGGTCGCCCCAAAACATTGCCCAGCGGTGCCGTCCTGTCGGCTAGGGCTTGGAGTTGGAAATTCGTCGAGGGCGCGTTAAACGCTAGTTGGCCAATGAGGGAGTTGTTCGAGGTGTTGAGCACCCCGTTAAGCGAGTCACCGACTTGGCTACTGTCAATTCCATCTACACCTTGGGCATGGGATGGAACAGCTAGGACTCCGAAGAGAGCCACGGTTCCGAGGGCGACAACAGCGATACGACGCATGCGAACTCGCTGTCAATTCAAGGCAGTTGGGCGTTGATCCGCGCTGCTCTGCCTCAGAACTACCCCATCCGACGATCGTCCGTGCCCTCCGTCACCCATACGTGGTGGAGGAAACGATCCCCACCCCTCGGGAAATGATCTCCCGTACCCGGTAAGCCCCGCCCCCTTGCTCTGTCCCCGGGTGCCCCGAGCTGACCATGGGGGCGCTGCGAGGCTCACCGCCGCGAGGCCGAACAGTACGGAGGGGAGTCTCCTTGTCGTGGATGAGCAGTGACCGGCGGACCAGGCTCCCCAGCAACTGGTCGGTCCGGCGCCTGTCCGTCTTGAAGCGCGACGGCTTCCAGTGCGTGGCCATCCTGCGGGACACGGGGGCGCGATGCACGGCACCGGCCACCGACGTGGACCACCACATCGTCCCTGGGGACGATCACGACCCGGCGAATCTTCAGGCCCTGTGCCGGTGGCATCACGCGCGGAAGTCGAGCGCGGAGGGCGCGGTGGCCAGGGCGCGGGGAGCCCGTCGGCCGTCACGGCTGAGAGGGGAAGGCCCGCACCTTGGTGAGCTGTAGAGGCTTCTTGTTCCCTTAGTTCTGGAAGCGGTCCTGTGCGTCGTCGGCGGCGTCCTGAGCCTGCTCCTGCCCCTGATCTTGGCCACGCTCCTTACCCTGCTGAGCGCGCTCTGACGCCTTTTCCTTCGTTCCGCCCATGGCCTTCTGCGCCTGCTCCTTGAGTTCGTTGGCCTTGTCCAGGAACTGGTCCTTGATGCCCACGGTTAACTCCTGCTCTGGGGTTTGGCTGTTCTGTCTTCATCATGTGCCGCGCTGATCGTGCGCCATGCCGGACGGCGTCCGGATTGGTCCAATCGAGTGGCTGAGCCGGCGTGGACTGTGTGAAGAGCTAAGCGGTCGTGAAGTACACAGCGTGACGACAGGGCAAGTGTCTACGCCGTCCCTTGTCTCCGGTTCGGCCTGGGGCCGACCCCCTCCGGTTTGGCCGGAAGACCGAAGCGTGATAGCGGCTCGAAGTCTGTACGGGTTTGAAGGTCGTCAGGGACACGCATCCGCACCCGTGCGAGACCTGACCAGGCCCGTACGGGTGCGGAAGCAGTGTGGCAAGGAGCCAGGCGAGTGACTCGCCAGAGGTCTAGAGTGCCTTGCTCAGTACGTCTGCGATGGCCTCGTATGCGAATACATAGACGTTGTCCCTTGACTCAACCGGGATACCGTCCGGGTGCCTCGCCCAGATCTCCTTCTTCTTTGCTTCCGCGTGGTCGTGCGCAGCCTTCAGCTTTGAGTGAAGTACGACATCATCGCCTGAGAGTCCGGCAACTCCTCCCTTTGCCGCTCCGGTGACGCCGCCCACGATTTTGTCGATCCCGTTTTCTGACATCGTCTTTGATCTCCTCTCCACGGCCTGCCTCGTGTTGGCCGCATGCAGAGTTCATAGTCCCGCTGGCCAAGTACCTGTCGTCTACGGTGCGTTCCCTCCGTGGGCTGTAAGGATGGCTGCTCTTGCCCTCTTGCGGCGGCGATTGTCAGGGCCTTCACCGTGTGCCCACGCCCTAGTGAGCTGGTCGCTGTAGCCCTTGGCTGTTTACAGGATGGCCGATACAGGTCAAACGAACGGCGGAGCCACCGGAACCCCCGAACCCCCGAGCGAGGTATCACCGTGCCGGGCCCTATCCCGAAGCGAAGCGATCAGCGTCGGAGGCGCAACGAGCCGGGTGGCCGGGCCTTGGTGAAGGCGGAGGCCGGTAGGGCCCCGACCATTCCCCGGGCGTCCAGTGACTGGCACCCGATCGCGAAGCGCTGGTTCCAGAGCCTGAAGGACTCCGGCCAGGCCGTGTTCTACGAACAGTCGGATTGGCTCACGGCGGTGTACGTGGCGGAGGCCATGAGCCGGAATCTGGGCCAGTCCAAGTTCTCCGCCCAGCTCTTCCAGAGCGTCATGTCCGCGATGACGGACCTTCTGACCACGGAGGGCGCCCGACGGCGGGCCCGGGTGGAGCTGGAGCGGGAGGCCGGCGGGGAGGACCCGGCGGAGGCGGCGCGGGTGACGCTCATGGAGACGTACCGGAAGGCCGCAGCACAGAAGTAGTTGGAGTGGCGTCACTCCCTGAATTCGAGGGGGAGGCGACGCCTTGCCAGTCCAGACGCTTGAACCGGTCCGTACGTGGCCGGACACCGTGCCGACCCCGACACGGACCCTGGGCTGGGACGTGCTCCTGTGGACTTCCCGCTACCTCCTCCAGCCCGACGGCCCCGACGTGGGCCAGGCCTGGCGGTTCACCCCGGAAAAGGTCCGGATCGTGCTCCGCTGGTTCGAGATCAACAACGCCGGAGAGTTGACCCGTCGACAGGGCACCATCCGGCGCTTGAAGGGCTGGGGGAAGGCCCCGTTCCTGGCGGCCCTATGCGCCGCGGAGTTCGTCGGCCCGTGCCGTTCCGGCGGATGGCGGGAAGACGGGACGCCAATAGCGATTCCGCACCCGGCTCCGTGGGTCCAGGTCTGCGCGGTCAGCAAAGACCAGACCCGCAACACGATGCGCCTGTTCCCCGGCATGTTCTCCCCGGAGTGCATCGCGGAATACGGCATCGACCTGGGCAAGGGGATCATCTACTCGCGCGGGGGCGGGGTGATTGAGGCCGTCACCAGCTCGCCCCGCGCGCTGGAGGGTGGCCGATTACTGCTCCACCTTCGTGGTGATGAACGAGACCCATCACTGGATCTCGTCCAACGGTGGCCACGAAATGGCGATGACCATCGCGGGCAACGTCGGCAAGAGCAGGGGCGGCGGTGCCCGAACCATGGAGATCACCAACGCCCCCTGGTCGGGTGAGGACTCCGTGGCGGAGCAGACCTGGCACGCCTGGTCGAAGTTCGCGGAGGGCAAGAGCCGGGATTCTGGCATGTACTACGACTCTGTGGAGTCTCCGCCCGTGGACCTGGCGGACCCGGACCAGCTCCGGGCCGGCATCCTCGGCGCGTGGCGACGCGGACTGGCTGGATGTGGAGTGGATCGTCTCCACGATCTACTCCGGCCACATGCCGCGGAGCCGGTCCCAGCGCATGTTCCTGAACCAACTGGCGACCGCAGAGGACCAGTTGATCAGTCCGGAGGACTGGGACGAGTGCGCGACGGATGACCGCCTGGAGGATGGCGACGCCATCACTTTGGGGTTCGATGGGGGGCGAACCGACGACGCCACGGCCCTGGTAGCCATGCGCGTGCGGGATCGCCTGATCGTCCCAGTGGGCTTGTGGGGGCGACCCGACGGCCCGGCCGGGGACGGCTGGGCGGTAGACCGCCAGGCCGTGGACGGCGCGGTCCGCAACGCCATGGAGCGGTACGACGTGCAGGCGTTCACGCGGACGTAGCGCTCTGGGAGAGCTACGTGGATTCGTGGTCGGAGGACTACCGGGACCGCCTGGTGATCAAGGCCAGTCCGCAATCCGCGGTGGGTCCGCGCGGAGGACGCGCTGGTCGTGTGTGTGGAGCGACCGGATGCCGGTCTCGACGGCGACGCTGGCAAGCACGACTTGGAAACGGAGCTGGACGGCGTCACGCCGGACCACGTGCTCCGCAACACCGGGACGCTGTCCGAACTCCGCGACAGCGTCCGCGCATTGTTCGACAAGTTGGGAGATGCATGGTCGACCTGATCCGCCAGGTCATCCGGGACAACCCCGTCCGGGTCCGCACGGCCCTGGGCGCGCTGTTGGTCCTGGTGGGCCACTACTTCCCCGCCGTGGCGGACGTGGCCGTCAATGACCAGGCCATGGACGCGATCACCTTCCTGGTGATCCTTTTCCCGGGTGAGGGTGCTTCCCGGAAGGTGGCGGCCAAGTGCAACCCTGCGACGCTGCCGGAGGAGTCGGTGGGCGACGGCATTGACCGACGATGAAGGCCAAGGCCCAGAAGGCTAAGATGTCCGTCCAGCCCTCCAGTATTTTTCGGAAGGCGAGCGTCCCGCTGCATCTCCGCCGGGTCGTGCCCAATCGGCCCGCTTCGCCCACGGTATGTGGTGTGGCCTACGAAGTAGCTGAGCTGGTAAGTGGCTTCGACGCCAGCGCATCGATGCCTCACGAACGACACCGCTACTAGAGCCCATCGCGCAGCTTTCCGGCTTTCTTGGCCTAGCAGTCGATCCTCTGCTGTTACAAACGTTTCCGAAACCACTATGTATGCCATGCCGCCGCTGCTCTCCCTTGGGGTGAGCTACTCAGCAGCGTATGAAGTATCTGCCGGGATTCTGACTGTAGACCGCTTTCGAAGGTTCTGTAATCCGCCGGGTGAACGCGCGCAGCAAATGCGATCACATTGACGTAGCGATTCACGAGATGTGGTCTGCTCTGAAGCAATTGGGAGTACCGCGGTAGGGACTCCTTTTGAACGAGATCTGCTTGCTTCAGAATCCCGGAGGCAGAGACTTGAGGGGCCATATCCTTGCCGACCATGTACCTGGTCAGAACGGCCAGGGAGGATTCCAAGCTACCAGAACATAGATAGCCTATCTGGTCGCCTGTGTATATGGTGGCACGAATGTACGGATTTAGTAGAGGGGAAGCAAATTTCAACTTGTTCAGCTGATCAAGTAGGACGGCGATTAGTGTGAATCGTAGATGTCGAGCCTTGAGTGCGCCGACGAAGCTTCCCATCATGAATCTCAAACGCGCGTATTCCTCTTCCTTGAGCTCGTTCGCGAACCCTCCGTCGATAATGAGCACGCGATGCCCTAGCAGGCTGATCAACTGTGCCTTGCCGTCGACTTCATCGGAGACATAAATATCGATGCTCTTCCGATAGTCCAGACGGTGCCGCAAGGCGTTGAGGTTGGCGTTAATCTCCGGAAACGACTCTTCGGTGACCTTAACGGCTCCACCGAGTAGGCGAGCTCGCCATAGAGTAATTGCAAACCATATAGAAATTACCAAAACGATCAGAATGAGTCCGGAGAGCGGGGCTCCTATCAAGATGGCCAAACCTATGAGGTAGGTGACCACGGTGGTCAGTGTCGCCAGCTTTCGCCTGGACCCCTCATACGGATGTCTGACGTGCTCAAGTGAAAACGGCTGCTCACCCATCTCATCACCTGTTGTCACCTTGAGAAAACTACTCGCGATACTCAGTTTGAGGCCTTGGTCGACTGGGCGCATCTTGTGCAGTTCACAGCTAGCTGACCTCAAAGGAGCCCGGAAGGTTGGGACTTAAAGCACTGCGCTCTGCAGGCGAGCGGCCACAAGTCGTGCTGGGCAACCTGCATGGCGCTCGATCGTGTAGGGGTACCCCTGATGAGAGAAGGAACCCAGGGGGAGTCTTCCTGCTCTGGCCGGCAGTCACGGGCCCCAGTGGATTTCGCCGCAAGCAACTGACTGCGGTCCCTTGGCGGGCCGGTGATAAGGCGGAGAGATCGTGGCAGCCCTCAACACCATTTTCGAGTTCACCACCAAGGCCGGTGGGACGTCAGCTACCGAAAGCCTGTCCTGAAGGTCCACGGCCGTGTCCCAGCCGACGTGGACGCGGTGCTCCCCTCCCTGTGCAAGGCCGCCGACCCCGTTCCGTTCTGATCACTTGAGGCGCTCGGGAACCCCGCCGGTTGCTCGCCGGCGGGGCGCTGTCGCACATCGCACGGCGGGGCGGTGAGTGTTAGCCGAACTATCGAGGCTGCTCACCCATTGTTGACGCCGTTGCTACTCAACACCGGGATCTGGTCGAGGATATGGGACAGCGGCTCGTCACCATTGGCCTGCGCTGAGTTTTCGGTGCACTGCTGGTTCTGCGGCGCAGACAGGATGGGGATGTCCTGGAGGGAGGCGATGTTCACCAGGCCGATGAGTTGCTGGATGTTGGCCTTGATGGGGATGGCGACGCAGGGCTTGTTCAGACTGCCCTCGATCAGTGAATGCTGCGGGCTTTGGTCGGCGGTGTCGGCCGCGGCGATTCCTGGCGCGGCAATGACGGTGATGGCGGCAAGTGCAGCGGTGGCGAGGACGCGATAGCGCATTCATGTCCCTTCTGGGTGACGACGGTCGCTGGCATCCGTACCCGCGCTCTTCATACCAATACTTCAAATACCCTGTTCGTGAGCGGTAGTTCGAGCCCTGAGTTCGAATCTCCTGGGCCGCTTCGTGGCAGCAGGCGCGGACTGACCGACAGCATCCAACAGGGGCACGACTCTGCATATCCCAAGGCAGGAGGAGAAACACGTGGCGAAGCGTGGCCACATTCACGATTTCACGGGCCAAGAGATCCGCGAGGGGGACACCCTGGTCTATGCGGCCCGCCGGGGCTACGGTGTGCGGATGGTGGAGGCCACCGTCCAGCGCACGTACACCGAGCAGTACAAGGGGCGCACGATCCCCACGCTGAAGGTGAAGCCCACCGGCAACGAATCCGGGTTCGTCAAGCGCTCCACGTTCCGTGTGGAGACCGTGGCGGCCGAACACGTCGCCGTGACGATCCCGGTGGAGGTTCCGGCCGGTGTCTGACGTGATCCTGGCCCTGGTGGCCATCGCCCTGGGCCTGTGCATCCTGGGCCGCACCCTCTGGTTCCTCCTGGGAGTGACGGTGGGCCTTCTGGGCACGCGGGCTGCTCGTCGGGCCCGCTCAATCGCCGACGCAGGCGGTCGCCCATGAGCCGACGGTGGGGAGTGCGTGCGGGTCCTCCCCACCGCCTTTGGCGCTGTCGGTTGGGGGCTAGGGGTGAAATCCGAATGACATGCCCTTGATCATGCCTAGGAGCTTCGCCTTCCGCTCCTCCGGAGTGAGGTTCGCGAACAGCGCCTCGAACTTGGGGTTGGCCTGGATGCGGATTGGGGCGCTGCCGCCACCTTGAGCACTGCCCCAGTTGCTGCACTGCTTCATGCTGCAATATCCGGCGCCGATGTACACGCCTCCGATGGTGCCCACGCTGTCAGCTGCGGCCGTTCCGGCGGTCACCGAAAGAGTTGCCGCTGTCAACAGGGTGGTGGTCAGCATCCTGGTCATCTTTCGCATCATGAGCTGACTAACCAGCCGACCCGAATGCAGGTTACGGCTATCTGCTTTTCATGCAGTCGGACGCTTCCGCGCCTGTCAGGTCACCTCGTCCGGCGCGCCGACCCCTCCGCCGACGGCCGTGCGCCGCCAGGAGTTTGTCCTGAGCCCGATCCAAGCCGCGACCCGCAAGGCTCCTGATCACATGACCAACTCGCGATGCCCCGTACAGATTCAACCGAGAGACGACCCGCAATGGCACTGCTGAGCAAGGACCAGATTCTCAAGGCCGACGACCTGTCCACCGAGCGCCTCGCGGTGTCGGAGTGGGGCAGTGAAGTCATCGTGCACACCGTGGCCGCGAGCATCGCGACGAGGTCGAGGCCAGTCAGTTTCCGGGGCCGCCGGTGAGCAACCCCAACAAGGCCAAGGAGGCCGCGTGGGAGCGGGCGGTCCGGCATCACCTCAACCAGGCTCTTGGCCAGTACGTGGATCACTGGAAGGACGCGGCCTACCCCTGGCGCGACCCCCACGACCCGGACCCTCTACCTCCTCGACGAGCCCACCACCGGGCTGCACCCCGCCGACACCGAGGTGCTGCTGCGCCAGCTGCACGGCCTGGTCGACGCCGGACACACCGTCGTGGTCGTCGAGCACGACATGGGAGTGGTCGCCGGCGCCGACCACGTCATCGACCTGGGCCCCGGCGGCGGCGCGGACGGCGGCCGGATCGTGGCCGCCGGCACGCCCGCCGAGGTCGCGGCGGCTCTGGGCAGCCGTACCGCCCGCTACCTGGCCCGTCGGAGGGCGCGACCGGCCGCCTGTTGACGGTCCGCTAATGTACGCAGGTCAGATCACCAGGCAACACCACCGCGCAGCACTGCGCAGCACCACGAAGGGGGCACTTCTCATGGCAGATGTCGAGCAGGCCAGGGCGGCGTTCGACCGGTTCGACGCGGACCACGACGGACAGGTCACGCCGGACGAGTTCAAGCGCGCGATGGCCGAGATGGGCGACCCGTACGTCACCGGTCCGGTCGCCGAGGCGGTCATCAAGGCCAAGGACATCGACCACGACGGCAAGCTGTCCTTCGAGGAGTTCTGGCAGGCCCTGCAGGGCTGACGCCCGCCCGCGGCTCTCCCAACCCCTTCGCCGCCCGTCCGTCCGCGGGCCGGCCGCCCATGGCACCACCGGCCCGCGGACGCACGCGGGCCGGCCGCCGACCGCCGCAGCCTGCCGGCCCCGGTGGTGGCGCCCACCGGCGGCGGCGCGGCGTGCGCTGCGCCGGGTCCCCGCCCCGTGTCCTGACCAGGCCCAGACCCAGCTCCCAGGCGGCGTCGGCCGCGGCCTTCGTGCGGGCGAAGAGCGTCCGCCCTCGGCACACAGATTGCGGGCCGCGCCCGCCGCGTCGACATAGCTGATCGCGGTGGTCGCCTCGACCGTGCCGATGTCCTGCGCGGCGGTGTGCGCGGGCCGGCGGGGATCCCAGCTGCCTGCCCGGCTGCAACCCGGGGTTCGAGACGTGCAGTCCGCAGCTCGCATGCGCCCCCGACCGCGGAGTGCAATCCGGCACAGGGTGATGGCAACCTGCGTGAGCCGATCATGTCGCCGCACCGGACCGTTCGGTACAGCAATCTGAGGATCGTCGGGACGGATTGCTGATCGCCAGCACGGACAGGGGAACCTCGGGTCGACCCGGTGAGGTTGAAGGTGCGAGCGGAGTAGCGTGAGCGCTCGTTGTTCCCGCACATCGGAGAAGGCGATGAGCGCGACCGTTTCTGCTCTCTACCTCGCGCGGCAGGACACGTATGCCCGGTTCCTGAGCGCTGCAGACTCCGAGTCGTCCGTGTGCTGGCGCAAGGCCGATGGGCAGTACTCGTCGGACGATGCGGCTCGCGCGGCGCAAGACGCGGCGTATGCGGTCACCCGTGACGCGTACAACCGCATGCTGGTCGAGCCGACCGGGCCGCACAAAGAGGCGCAGGCGGTCGTCGAGCAGATCCGTCTGCTCGGCAGGGCCGGTGCGGATGATCAGGATTGGGTGTCGTTCAAGAAGGCCCGGGAGGGTTTCGTGAACGCCGCGAGGGAGTGCCTGAAGGAGACGTTGACGGAAGGCGTCTGAGGTCCGAAGCGAGCGAGCTGCGATCCTGCTCACTACACCCGCCCACCCCCCGAAGGGGGGTGGGCGGCGGGGAAAAAACAGGAGGCGCCTTTCGTGTGGTGCCGCCGTGTCGCAGGTTCGTGTGGTGCCGCCGTGTCGCGTTGTGCGGGTCCACTCTTTTGGCGTTGACACGTCAAAAATCATGAGGTGTCTGTCTTGCTCTCTTCAGGGGGGCGTGCCTCAATGGTCAGCGATTCAGGTTCGCTGACCCCCCATCAGATCTGTCCCCCTCGGACCTGGAGTGGTCGGTCGGCACGGTCCCCACCCGGGCCCCGCGTGACTGCCCGTCATTCCCGCACGCACCCCTCGACTGCCGGCGTCACGGAACCTGCCACCCCCCTCACGAAGGCGGTACCCCATGAGGCATGTCAGACCAGGCAAGCTCGGCATCGGTACGGCGCTCGGCGTCGCCTTCGCCGCCGCGGGCACGCTCGCGATGGCACCGGCCGCGACCGCGGTGACGCCCGGCACCGCCACCCTCTCGTTCGACTGCGGCTCGTACGGCTCCGGTACGGCGACCCTGACCGCCACTCAGGACGGCACGGCCGCCACCATCAGCGTGTCCACTTCGGCGATCACCTCGCCGATAGACATCGGGGCGAACTCGGTCAAGTCCACACTGACGCTCACCAAGAACGGCTCGGGGACGACGGAGTTCAGCGGCAGCGCCAACCCGGCGATTCCTGCGGGCAGTGAGGTCTCCACCGGACCGCTCAGCGGCACGGTCGCCGCGGGCGACAGCCTGGAGGGCAAGTCCCTCAAGGTCGTGGTGCTGGGGATCACCGCCACCTGCAACGCCACATCGGCGCAGTCTCCGGGCCCGTTTGTCTTCTGAGGCGGCAGGCCGGCAGGCCTGATGGCTGGACAGTCCGACGGCAAAGGGCCGGCGGGGCGCGTCGCCCCGCCGGCCCCCGGTTGGCCCGGTCCCGGTCACCGGTGTCGCGTCCGGCTCAGGCCGGTCCCTCGCCCGCGGCGTCGGAGTTCTCGCCGTTCTGCCGGGCCAGGTTCGAGCGCCGGTAGGAGTAGGCGAAGTAGATGATGAGACCGATCACGAGCCAGACCAGGAAGCGCACCCAGGTCTGCCACGCCAGGAAGGTGATCAGCCAGATCGAGAAGCACACGCCGATCGCGGGCACCACCGGCATGCCCGGCGTACGGAAGGTACGCGGCAGGTCGGGACGCTTGTAGCGGAGCACGATGACCGCGATGCAGACCACCACGAACGCCAGCAGGATGCCGATGTTCGTCAGCTCGGCTGCCTCGCCGATCGGCAGGAAGCCCGCGATGAGGGCGGAGGCGAAGCCGACGATCCAGGTCACCCTGGTCGGCACATGGTGCTTGGGGCTGGTCTTGGCGAACCACTTCGGCAGCAGGCCGTCACGGCTCATCGAGAACCAGACCCGGGTCACCCCGAGCATGAAGGTGAACATGACGGTCAGGATGCCGATGATCGCGCCGACCGCGATGACGTCCGCGAGGCCGGTCAGGCCCACCGCTTTGAACGCCGACGAGAAGCCGCTCTCCGGGTCGATGGACTTGTAGTCCTGCATACCCGTCAGCACCAGGCAGGCCAGTACGTACAGCACCATCGAGATCGCCAGCGAATACATGATGGCCTTCGGCATATGGCGCTGGGCGTCCTTGGATTCCTCGGCCGCGGTGCTCATCGCGTCATAGCCGAACACCGCGAAGAAGACGGTGGCCGCTCCGGTGAATGCGCCGCTCACCCCGAACGGGAAGAACGGCTCGTAATTCGCGGTGTTGATGTGGAAGAAGCCGACGGCGATGACCACCACGACCACCAGGACCTTCAGGCCCACCACGATCGTCTCGAAGCGCGCGGCGTTCTTGATGCCCAGTGTCAGCAGATAGGCGATCAGCAGGCAGAGCACCGCGGCGAAGAGGTCCACGCGGTGTCCCGGCCCGGTGCCGGGCGCGCCCAGCATCCAGGCGGGCAGGTCCAGACCCAGCTCGCCGAGGAGAAAGCTGAAATAGCCGGAGATGCCGATGGCGACCACCGCGACGATCGCGGTGTACTCCAGCAGGAGGTCCCAGCCGATGAACCAGCCGGCCAGCTCCCCGAGGACCGCATAGCCGTAGGTGTAGGCCGAACCCGCCTTCGGGATCAGCCCGGCGAATTCGGCGTAGGAAAAGGCGGCCGCGGCGCTCGCGATACCCGCGATGAGAAAGGAGATCAGGACCGCGGGCCCGGCCTTTCCGTTCGCGACGGTGCCGGCCAGCGTGAAAATACCCGCGCCGATGATGCCGCCGACGCCGATGGCGGTCAGCTGCCACAGGCCGAGCGCCCGGGTGAGCTGCTGGCTCGCGGGTCCTTCCGCCTCTTCGATGTGTTCGATCGGTTTGCGGCGCCATACGCCCTGTCCCGCGCGCAGCCCCATGCGTCAACCCTCCGTAGGATCGCTCCGTCGTGGTCCGACGGCGGATCATCATGGACCCTCGCGGTCGCCTACGGAAGGCGACTCCCTAGTAGGGCCGGGGACTCGCCGGGAGACGCACCCGCAAGGGGCGTCCATCGGAGGGTCAGTCCGCGTCCTCCAGCCGGAAGCCGACCTTCAGACCGACCTGGTAGTGGTCGACTTCGCCGTCGACGAGATGCCCGCGGACCTGGGTGACCTCGAACCAGTCGAGGTTGCGGAGGGTCTCGGAGGCACGCTTGATGCCATTCTTGATCGCGGCGTCCACGCTCTGCTGGGACGTCCCCACGATCTCGGTCACGCGATACGTGCGGTCGGTCACGGTGGTCTCCCTCGGCCGGGGCGGCGCTCCGCCCGTCCACCTCCCACCGTGCCTCAGGGCGGCCCGCCCCACCAGCGGAGCGGACCCCGCCGGCTCCTACGGGACGACGGTGACCGGCCAGCGCCCGGCCTTGACCAGCCGGACCGCGACCGAGCCCATGATGCGGTGCCCGGCCGACTCCGAGGCGCCGACCACCACCGCGTCGGCCTTGAGCTCGTCGGCCATCTGCACCATGCCGTTGTACGGATCGCCGCGCAGGGTGTGGAACTCCCAGCGCACATGGTCTGTCCCCGCCAGCCGCTCGGTCGCCCGGCGGATCTCCGCCATCAGCTCCTCGGCCACCTCATTGGTCGTGTCCACCACCGGCGCTCCCATGGCCGCCCCGGCCGGCAGCACCGGCTGGACGTAGACCAGGACGAGCTTCGAGGCCTGGCGCCGGGCCAGTCCGGCCGCGTACGCGGCGGCGCGCCACGACGAGTCGGAACCGTCGAGGCCGACGACGATGACCTTCGGGCCGTCCGTTCCGCGCTCGAACTGCGCGGCTGCGTTCTCCTCCACACCAGGGAGGTTATCCGCACAGGTGTGCCGGCCGGCCGCCGGGCCGCTCCGCCGCGTGCCGCGGCCCCGAAGGGCGGGTCAGGCGGGCGCCGGCGGCCAGCTCTCCGGCGACAGCACGCCCAGCACATACGCCCTGGCGACCAGCGCGGTACGGCCCTGTACGCGCCAGCGGCGGGACAGCCGGGTGAGGTGGTAGTTCACCCCGTCCACCGTCAGTCCCAGCGTCGTGCCGATCGACGCCGTGGTCGCGCCGCCGGCGGCCAGCGCCAGGATCCGGGCCTCTACGGGGCTCGCCGTGCCGCGCGGGGCCGGCGGCGGGGCCGTTTCGCGGAGCCGCAGCACCGCCAGCAGGACGGGCGGCTGTACGGACGGATCGCCGACCGGATCCACCGTCAGCTCCCCCTCCCGCTCGGCGCCGTCGGCAACCGACCGCCAGTGCACCTCGACCGGGTAGCGCGACCGGGTGCCCAGCCGCACCGCCTCCTCGATCCGCAGCAGCTGCTCCTTCGCCCGGGGCTTGAACAGCGCCAGCAGATTGCGGCCGCGCATCTGGCCGGGGGTCACTCCCCACTGGCCGGCCATCGCCGGATTGGCGATCAGCACCTCACCGTCGCTCCGGCAGACCGCGATCGGGGTGGGGATACGGTCCAGCAGGATCAGGAAGTAGTTGCGCCAGGGGCCGCCCGCCTCCGCCCCCGACGAGCCGTCGCCAGTCCCGATGTGCATTGCCCCATCCCATGGTCCGCGCGCAAGAGCGAGCAGCGAAAATCCACTGCACAATCATGCAGTTGCCGGAGCCCGTGCAGTACGCCGGGGCCCTCACGCTGGAGACATGACCGACACGATCGTGCTCCACAGTGACGAACGCGCCGCCGACGACCGCATCCCGGTGGCCGACCTCACGGCGACGGGCATCACCCAGACGCCCATCCAGCAGGCCATGGACCTCGCCCGGATCCACGGCCCCGCCTTCCGGCGCAGGCACGGCGACCGCGAGACGCTCTTTGTGACCTCGCTCGACCTGGTCACCGAGCTCTCCGACGAGACCCGCTTCGCCAAGGGCGTGTCGCTCGTACTGGAGAACGTCAGAGAGTTCGCCGGCGACGGTCTGTTCACCGCCTACAACGACGAGCCGAACTGGGCCAGGGCGCACGAGGTCCTGATGCCGGCCTTCGCGCTCGGCTCGATGCGTACGTACCACCCGGCCATGCTCAAGGTCGCCCGCCGGGTCATGGCCGCCTGGGACCGGCGGGTGGCCGACGGCGGGCCCGTCGAGGTCCCCGAGGACATGACCCGGATGACGCTGGACACCATCGGCCTCGCCGGCTTCGGCTTCGACTTCGAGTCGTTCTCCCGCGGCGACGGCGCGCATCCGTTCGTCGAGGCGATGGTGCGCTGCCTGGAGTGGAGCGGGAAGAAGTTCGCCCGTGACCCGGAGGCCGACCACTCGGCCGAGGACGCGGCGTTCCGGGCCGACGCGGACTACCTCGCCACCGTCGTCGACGAGGTCATCGCCGCCCGTACCGAGAGCGGCGTAAGCGGCGACGACGACCTGCTGGGGCTGATGCTGGGTGCCCCCGAACAGGGCGACGGCGGGCAGCAGGGCGGCCCCCGCCTCGACCTCGCCAACATCCGCAACCAGGTCATCACCTTCCTGATAGCCGGCCACGAGACCACCTCGGGCGCCCTCTCCTTCGCCCTCTACCACCTGCTCAAGGACCCGTTCGCGCTGCGCATGGTGCAGCGGGAGGCCGACGAGCTGTGGGGCGACCAGGCCGAGCCCGATCCCTCCTTCGAGGACATCGGCCGGCTGCCGTTCACCCGGCAGGTCCTCAACGAGGCGCTGCGGCTGTGGCCGACCGCCGCCGCCTTCACCCGCCAGGCCGCCGAGGACACCGTGCTCGGCGGGCGCTACCCGCTCAAGGCCGGCGACCAGGTCACCGTGCTCACCCCGATGCTGCACCGCGACCCGGCCTGGGGCGACAACCCCGAGCTGTTCGACCCCTCCCGCTTCAGCCCGCAGGCCGAGGCGGCCCGCTCGCCGCACGCGTACAAGCCGTTCGGGACCGGTGAACGCGCCTGCATCGGGCGGCAGTTCGCGCTGCACGAGGCGACCATGCTGCTCGCCCTGCTCGCGCACCGCTACCGGCTGATCGACCACCGCGACTACCGGCTGCGCGTCAAGGAGACGCTGACCCTCAAGCCGGAGGGGTTCACCCTCACCCTCGCCGCCCGTACGCCCGCCGACCGGGCCACGCTGCGCGCGGCGCTGGGCGGGCTCCCCGGCCTGACCGGCGGCGCAGCCGGTACCGCGGGCGATGCGGCGACCGACGACGGGCTGCCGACCCGGGTCCCGCAGGGCACCGGACTGCTGCTGTTGCACGGCAGCAACTACGGCACCTGCCGCGAGTTCGCCGAGCGGCTCGCCGACGAGGCCACCGGCCTGGGCTTCGCCGCCGAGGTGGCGCCACTGGACGCCCATGCGGGCGCGCTCCCCGCCGACCGGCCCGTCGTCATCGTCGCCGCCTCCTACAACGGCCAGCCCACCGACGACGCGGCCGCCTTCGTCAGCTGGCTCCGCACCGCACCGGACGGCGCCGCGGCCGGCGTCCCGTTCGCCGTGCTCGGCGTGGGCGACCGCAACTGGGCCGCCACCTACCAGCACATACCGACCCTGATCGACGACCGCCTCGACGCCCTCGGCGGCGACCGGCTGCTGCCGCGCGCCGAGGCGGACGCCTCCGGCGATCTGAACGGCACCGTGCAGGAGTTCACCGCGGCGCTGCGGACCGAGCTCCTGACCCGGTACGGCGACCCGGCCAGCGCCGGCGCGAGCGCCCAGGCCGCCGAGGACACCGGCTACACGGTCACCGAGATCACCGGCGGCCCGCTGGACGCGCTCGCCGCCCGGCACGACCTCACCCCGATGACCGTCACCGAGGCCCACGACCTGACCGCACCGGACTGGCCGCGGCCCAAGCGCTTCCTGCGGCTCGCGCTGCCGGACGGCGTCGACTACCGCACCGCCGACCACCTCGCAGTGCTGCCGGCCAACGCCCCGGCCGCGGTCGAGCGGGCCGCCCGGGCCCTCGGCGCCGACCTCGACACCGTCCTCGCACTGCACGCCCCGCGCCGCCCCGGCCGTAACACCCTGCCCGTCGACCGGCCCCTGAGCGTACGCCAACTCCTCACCCACCACCTGGAGTTGGGGATGCGCCCGACGCCGCAGCAGGCCGCGGTGCTCGCCGCGCACAACCCCTGCCCGCCCGAGCGGCACGCCCTCGAAGCCCTCGCCGAGGACGACCCGCGCACCCTGATCGAGCTGATCGAGGCGCACCCGGCGCTGCGCGGCGCACTGCCCTGGCCGGTGGTCCTGGAGCTGCTGCCGCCGCTGCGCACCCGGCACTACTCCGTGTCGTCCTCGCCCGCCACCGACCCGCGGCACGCCGACCTGATGGTCTCGCTGCTGCCCGGCGGCACCGGCTCGTCCCATCTGCACACGCTGCGGCCCGGCGACACCGTCCTGGCCCGGGTCCAGCCCTGCCGCGAGGCCTTCCGCCTCGATCCGGCCGATGACACCCCCGTCATCCTCGTCGCCGCCGGCACCGGCCTGGCACCCTTCCGCGGAGCCGTCGCCGACCGCGTCGCCGCGGGCCAGCAGGCCCCCGCCCGGCTCTACTTCGGCTGCGACGACCCCACCGCGGACTTCCTGCACGCCGCGGAGTTCGCCGCCGCCGAGGCCGCCGGCGTGCTGTCGATGCGGCCCGTCTTCAGCGCCCGCCCGGAGCACGGCCACCGCTTCGTCCAGCACCGCATCGCCGCCGAGGGCGCCGAGGTGTGGGAGCTGCTGCAGGCCGGGGCACGGGTGTACGTCTGCGGCGACGGCAGCCGGATGGCGCCCGGCGTACGGGCCGCCTTCCGCGAACTGCACGGGGCGCACACCGGCGCCTCCCCGCAGGAGTCCGAGGCGTGGCTGCGTGAACTGACCGCGTCCGGCCGCTACATCGAGGACGTGTACGCGGCGGGCTGAGACGGGCTGGATCTTCCGGCCCGCCGGGGCCAAGGTGGGGTGGTGCGGCCACTGGGGCCGCACCACCCGCCGGCCATGACCCGGCCGGCGGCCGAGTGGGGGGAATCCGGCATGACCAAAGCCCTGATCATCGGAGGCGGCATCGCGGGGGCGGTGACCGCGATGGCCCTGCACAAGGCGGGCATCGAAGCGGAGATATTCGAGGCCTACCCGGCCGGCGCGGACGATGCCGGCGCCTTCCTCGTCGTCTTCGCCAACGGCCTCGAAGCGCTGCGGGTGATCGACGCCCACGGCCCGGTCGTGGCCGCATCCTTCCCCGCACAGCGGGTGGAGTTCTTCGGCCACGACGGCGCGCGACTGGGGGAGCGTCCCATCGCCGGCACCGAAGAGGGCGCCGGGCTCGGCCCGCGCACCCTGCGGCGGGCCACCCTCTACCAGGTGCTGCACGCCGAGGCGGCGCGCCGCGGCATCGCCGTACGGCACGGCAAGCGGCTGGTAGGCGCCGAGAGCGTGCACACGGCGCACGGCCGGCGGGTGGTCGCGTCGTTCGCCGACGGCAGCCGTGCCGAGGGGGACCTGCTGATCGGCGCGGACGGACTGCACTCCGTCACCCGCACCCTCATCGACCCGGCCGCCCCGCGGCCCCGCTACACCGGCCAGAACACCGTCTGCGGCTACACCCGCGGCGCCGACGTACCGCTCTCACCGGACACCTACACCATGATCTTCGGCCGGCGGGCCTTCTTCGGCTGCACCCTCGCCCCCGACGGCGAGGCCTGGTGGTTCGCCAACGTGCCCGGCCCCGAACTGGACCGCACCCAGGCGCCCGTCACCTCGCCCGGCGCCTGGCGCGACCGGGTCGCCGGGCTCTTCTCCGACGACGACACCCCGGCCGCCGCCGTCGTCCGTGCCACCGGCGACCGTCTCATCGCCTCCAACGCCTACGACATCGCCACCACCCCGACGTGGCACACCGACACCATGGTCGTCCTCGGTGACGCCGCACACGCCGCCGCGCCCAACGCCGCCCAGGGCGCGTCCATGGCCATCGAGGACGGCGTCGTCCTGGCCAGGTGCCTGCGTGACCGGCCCGATCCGCAGGCCGCCTTCGCCGCGTACGAGGAGCTGCGCCGGGAGCGGGTGGAACGGGTCGTCGCCGCCAGCGCGGGCATGGCCAAGCTCACCGCATCGGGCACGACCGGCCGCCCGTCCCGCCAGGACGGCGCGGAGCGCGGCAGCGCGGGCGCCGACACCTGGCTGACGGGCTACCGGATCGAGTGGTGAGGCCACCGGCCCTCGCCCGTCCGCCGTTTCCGCCCGGCCGTCCGCCCGTTACTCCTCGCCCGTGCGCCGTCCGCCCGCGGCCGGAAGGTGGACGACCAGCAGGGCGAGGCCGGCGATGACGACGTTGCGGGTCGCCGCCTCCACGCCGTTCCAGTTCTCGGACTGCCACATGGCGAACCACTCGCCGCCGACCGCCAGGAAGCCCGCGCCGAAGAGCAGCACGAGCATCAGCAGACCGAGGGTGCTCGCCCGCCGGGCGCGGGTGAGGTCGTCGCCGCGTCGCAGAGCGGCGGTCCACAGGGCGGTGGCGGCGATCAGCACCAGCGCGGCGAGCGTCTCCCAGACGATGATCGCCACGTACGCGGCGTCCTGGAGGGCGTGCGAGGTGATGGCCCGCCACATCAGGTCGGGGTCCTTGAACGTGGTGTCCATGGCCAGCACATGGCGGACGTACTGCTGGTTGGTGCCGAAGTCGGTGATGTTGCCGAAGGCGACCAGGGCTATGTAGAGCGCGACCGTGCCGGTGAAGACGGTCGCGGCAAGGGGCAGGCCGGTGCGCGGGGTCCTTCTGGTGTCGGCTGCGGTGTGCGTGCCGGTGGGTGCGTTGGTGTCCGAGCCGGTCATATGCCCTCCTGATGTTGGCCGGTGTCATGCGCAGTCTGCATTGCTTCCGCCCACCCCGTGATCCAAATCGTTGACAACTCCCGTACGCTGACGCGCGACCGGCCGGGCGACCGACCGGCCGGGGACTCAGGGGAAAGCGGGGATCATGAACGGTAAGCGATGCGTGGGGACGGTTGCCGCAGCGGCCGCGGCGATGATGGCGGTGAGCGGTCCTGCGGGCGCCGAGCCGGCCGCCATGACGTACGACACCAGCACGTCCGTGGGCGTCCACAACGCCTACGACAAGGAGAAGTACCCCTACTTCGCGGACGCGCTGGACTCCGGCGCGGCGCTGCTCGAACTCGACCTCTGGTCCAACGGACTGGGCAGGTCCTGGCGGGTCTCGCACGGCAACCCGCTCGGGAACAACAACAACTGCGAGGGCGCCGCCCACCCCTCGGAGCTGCGCACCAAGCGCACCAACCAGGACTTCGGCGGCTGCCTCGCCGACATGAAGGCCTGGCACGACGCGAACCCGGGCCACCGCCCCATCCTGGTCAAGGTCGAGATGAAGGACGGGTTCAACGCCAAGGGAGGGCGCGGGCCGGCCGAATTCGACGCGCTGATACGCGAGAAGCTGGGCGATGCGGTCTACGGGCCGGGCGAGCTGACCGCCGGACACACCACCCCCGACGAGGCGGTGCGGGCCGGCGGCTGGCCCGCGCGCGCCGACCTGGCCGGGAAGTTCCTGTTCGAGCTGATACCCGGCACCGTCGAGGAGAGCAACCCGTTCGACAAGCTGTGGACCGACGTCGAGTACGCCCGGCACCTCAGGAACCTCGCGGGACAGGGCAAGCTGGCCCGGGCGACGGCCTTCCCGGCGGTGCACGGGGCGGCGCCCGGAGATCCACGGGAGCGCTACCAGGACGCGGCGCTGCGGCCCTGGTTCGTGGTCTTCGACGGTGACGCCGCGACCTACCTCAACGGCTCCATCGACACCGCCTGGTACGACCGGCGCCACTACCTCCTGATCATGACCGACGCGCACAACGTCCCCCCGGCGATCGACGGCACCCGCCCGACCGAGGCGCAGGCGCTGGCCCGGGTGCGTCAACTGGCCGCCGCCCACGCGAGTTTCGCGACCGCCGACTGGTACCCACTGCCGTCCGTCCTCAAGACCGTGGTGTCACGCGGGGCCTGACGCCCGGCCTCGGCGCGGGCTCCGCGATCGCGCGCCGGTAGAGCGCGGCGGCGTCCGCGCCGAGCCGGCTGCTGTACGAGGTGAGGTCGTCGCCGCCCTCGTCGAGGCCCCCGACCACCCCGATCAGCGAGCCGGTGCCGGTGGCCGGGTCGAGGTCGGTGAGCATCGGCCCGCCGCTCGTCCCGTTCGGGAACCCCGGGCAGCTGAAGCGCAGTTGGGCCGGGCCCTGGGCGTCCGCCGTGTGCCGGCAGCCGACCGGGGCCTCCCGGTCGGCGGGGTAGCCGGTCAGCAGCGCCGGGCGCCCGGCCGGTGCGTCGAACCGGATCCGCTCGGCGCCGGTCAGGTCCTCTATCCGGCCGCCGGCCCGCCCGGCCCTGCGCACCCGCAGGAAGGCCACGTCGTGGTCGGGGTCCCGGTCGCTGATCCAGCGCGGATCGACATGGATCCGGGTGGGCACCCACAGGCCGTACGGGGCGATCCCGTCGTGCAGGCCGGGTGCGAAGACGAGCCGGGTGCGAAAGCCGCCGTCGTGCACACAGTGCGCGGCGGTGGCGACCAGATCGCCCGCGGGGGCGTGCACCACGCTCGCCGTGCAGTGGTGTGTCGGGTCACCGTCGTTGCCGGGGGAGAACAGCGCGCCGATCGCCGGTGCGGGCGCCGCCGGGGCGGCCTCCAGCGGCCGGGACGGCGGCAGCGGGGCCGCGGGTCCGCCGCCGCGCCGGGCCGGCACGGGCGGCCCCGGCCGCTCCCGGTACGGCCCGGCGAGCACCGCGGCGGCGGCCTGGTCGCCGTCGGCGCGGGTCGCGAGATAGGAGCCGGTGGTGCTGTCCCCGGCGGCCAGGAACGGATCGCGCGGGGGTGTGCCGAGCGCCAGCGCGGTGCTGCCCACCACGATGGTCAGCACGCCGAGCGCCACGGTCGCCCGCAGGGGAACGCCGGCCCGGCCGCGGCCCGTACAGGACGGCCGGCCGGGGCCCGGGCAGCCGTCGAACGGCGCCGTCCCCGGGGCCTTCGCCGCCCCGGCAGCCCCGGCCGCGCCGTCCGCCGGCGCGGTGCCGCGCTCGCTCGTCTCCACCAGCAGCCGCCTCGCCGCATCAGCCGGCGGCACCCCGTTTCGGACGCGTGGGCACCAACCGGAACCAGACATTTCCCTCAGTCTGATGCAGCGGCGGCCGTCTTGGTTGGGTCACCCGGGCGGATCATTGCGCACAGCGCGGGAGAACCACTGGAGAGCGCCCCGGACCGCCCGGACACGGCCCGCTAGCCCATGCGGGTGAGCCGCCCCGCCATGTTGTGCCGGATCAGCGTCTCCGCCAGGCCGAATGCGTTCGGGAAGTCCATCGGTACGATGCCAAGGCCCCGCCAGGCACTGCCCTCCGTGCCCTCCAGAAGGCTCTTGACCTGCGGGTTGAGGCGGTCAGCGTTGGACCGGGGCGGGAGCAGGGCCGCGGTGCTCACATAGTTGACGAAGAGCTTGCCGGGCTGGGCGTGCGCCTTGCGGAACTGCGCCTCGATCTTCGGGTACTTCACGAACGGCTCCGCCATGTAGTCGTCCTGGATGTCGAACAGCACGGGATCGGCGTAGCGGATGCCGCCCAGGCCCTCGGAGTCCGCCAGCAGGACGACCCTGCCGCGCGCCCGGCCCAGCGTCGGCAGGTCGCCGTCCAGGCGGAAGAGCGAGCGGTAGCCCTTGGCGTCCAGGTAGATGCCGAAGATCCGGCGGAACTCCTCGGCGCTGACCTCCGAGTACTCCTGCTTGACCCGCATCAGCACCGTCTCGGACGGGTGCGCCTGAAGGAACGCCCGGCAGGAGTTGAGCACATCGCCGAACATCAGCTCCTGGTAGAAGGCGCCGTGATGGATGGCGAAGACGTCGTCGACGGCCCGGCAGCGGACGTCCAGGAAGCGGATGCCGCTGCTGAGCTGGTCGTCGACGGAGGTGTTCTGGCAGGCGACCCAGGGGCCGCCGAGCCGGGCACCGGAGTCATGGGTGCCGGGGATGGTCAGACGGGCGACGGGGGTGTCGTCGGGGAGCGCCGACATCCAGTCCTGTACGGAGAGCGCGGCGGGCGCCGGGGGCCGGCGGTCCGCCGCGCGGGCCGTGAACTGCCCGCTGCCCGCCCCGGCCAGTACCCCGGCGGCCGACAGTCCGGCCGCGCCCCTGAGGAAACCCCGACGATCCAGCCCCTGTCCCATGCCGCGTCCCCTGCCCCTCGACTCCGCATGCCGCCCGCCCGCCCCGTGCGCGCGTGCGATCGGGGCATCGAACCACACCGGCGGCGAACACGGCACCCGGCCGGCGTGCCCTGGGGCACACCGGCCGGGAACCTGCGGGCGGTCAGGCGCGGAAGGACAGGGACAGCGCGAAGCGGTCCGCGCTGTCCGTCCACCAGTTGGTCAACTCCATTCCGGCGGCGGCGAGTTCGGCGCGCACGCGGTCCTTGCGGAACTTCGCCGAGACCTCGGTGCGGACCTCCTCGCCCGCCGCGAAGTGCACCGCGAGATCCACCCCGGGGATCTTGACGGTCAGCTCGTCGCGGGCCCTCAGCCGCATCTCGATCCACTCGTGCTCGGCGTTCCACAGCGCGACGTGGTCGAAGTCCGCCGGGTCGAAGTCGCCGTTCAGCTCGCGGTTGATGACCTGCAGGACGTTCTTGTTGAAGGCGGCCGTCACGCCCTGCGGATCGTCGTACGCGGCGACCAGCGTGGCCTCGTCCTTGACCAGGTCCGTACCGAGCAGCAGGGCATCGCCCGGGGAGAGCATGGCGTGGACGGAGCGCAGGAACGCGGCGCGCTCCTCGGGGAGCAGATTGCCGATGGTGCCGCCGAGGAAGGCGAGCAGCCGCGGCGCGGGCGTGGCGGGGAGCTCGACGCCCTGCTGGAAGTCGGCGACCAGGGCGTGCACGGTGAGGCCGGGGTGCTCGGACAGCAGTGCCTCGCCCGCCGCGGCCAGCGCGGACTCGCTGACGTCGATGGGGAGGTAGGTGTGCAGCCCGGACAGCGCCCCGATCAGATGGCGGGTCTTGTCGGAGGAGCCGGAACCCAGCTCGATCAGGGTGCGGGCGTTGGTGGCCGCGGCGATGTGGTCGCCGCGGGTGAGCAGGATCTCCCGCTCGGCGCGGGTCGGGTAGTAGTCCGGCAGCCTGGTGATCTCTTCGAACAGCTCGCTGCCGCGCGCGTCGTAGAACCACTTGGGCGGCAGCTGCTTGGGGGTACGGGACAGGCCCTCGGCGACGTCGGCGCGCAGTGCGGCCGCGGTGGCGTCGGCGGGCAGGGTGCGGGTGATGCTGAGCGGGCTCACGTGGCGGACTCCTTGAGCGGGGTCAGTTGGACCTCGGTGCGGGTGGCGCGCAGCAGGGTGCGGTCCACCACCTCGGTCCAGTGGGGGGAATCGTCGTACGGTTCGGCGGCGACGACCCGGCCGCCGCCGGGAATGGCCTGGTGGAACAGCGTGTCGCCCCAGGTGGTGGCGGCGATGGTGGTGCCGTCGGTCAGCAGCAGATTGAGCCGGGAGCCGGGCGCGGCCGCGGCGACGGCCGTGACGGTGTCGGCCAGCGCCTCACCGAGCTCGTCGCCGCGCGCCAGCCGGTGCCGGACCAGCGCCCACACGAAGGCCGCGTCGCAGCGGGCCTCCAGCCGCAGCAGCTCCCGCGGCGGCAGCTCGGCGGCCAGCGGCGCGAGGGAGTCCGGCCAGCCGGTCACCGCGCCGTTGTGACTGAAGAGGTAGCGGTCGGCGGCGAACGGCGCGGCCGCCGCCTCGGCGTCCGGGCCCGCCGCGGTGGCATCCCGTACGGCGGCCAGCAGCGCGCCGGTGCGCACCACCCGCGCCAGGTCGGGCAGCTGCTCGTCCGCCCAGATCGGCCCGGCCCTGCGGTAGCGGGCGGGCACCGGATCGCCCGGCGCGTACCAGCCGACGCCGAACCCGTCCGCGTTGACGGTGCCGTGCTTCTGCCGGCGCGGCGCCCACGACTGCCGGTACAGGCCGTGCGGCGGGTCCAGCACGACCTGCCCGAAGGGGATCGCCGGTCCCACGTAAGCGATATGACGGCACATCAGTCACCGGCCTCCCGCGGTTCGGCGTCCCGGGCGGTGCGGAACCCGGAGAAGATCTGCCGCCGGACCGGCAGGTCCCAGTTGCGGAAGGTGCCCCGGCAGGCGACCGGGTCGACCGCGAACGACCCGCCGCGCAGCACCTTGTACCCGTCGCCGAAGAACACCTCCGAGTACTCCCGGTAGGGGAAGGCGGCGAAGCCCGGATACGGCAGGAAGTCGCTCGCCGTCCACTCCCACACATCGCCGATCAGCTGCCGCACGCCGAGCGGCGACCGGCCCTGCGGGTAGCTGCCGACGGGGGCGGGCCGCAGGTACCGCTGGCCGAGGTTGGCGTGCGCCGGCGTGGGGTCCTCGTCACCCCAGGGGTAGCGCATCGACCGTCCGGTCGCCGGGTCGTACCGGGCGGCCTTCTCCCACTCGGCCTCGGTCGGCAGCCGCCGGCCGGCCCAGCGCGCATAGGCGTCCGCCTCGTACCAGCTGACGTGCAGCACCGGCTCGTCCGGCGGCACCGGCTCGGTCACCCCGAATCTGCGGCGCAGCCACTGGCCGCCGTCGCGCTTCCAGAACAGCGGTGCGCGCAGCTTGTGCCGCTGTACCTGCTCCCAGCCCGCCGCGGTCCACCAGCGCGGCTCGTCGTAGCCGCCGGCCTCGATGAACCGCTGGTAGGCGCCGTTGCTGACCGGTGTGGTGTCGATCAGGAAGGGGGGCACCAGCCGGTGGTGCGCGGGCCGTTCGTTGTCCAGCGCCCATGGCTCGGTGGACGTCCCCATGGCGAACGCCCCGCCGGGGACGAGGACTTCGTCCTCCGCGAGGACGTCTGCGGGGACCGACAACGGCTCGGTCTCGCTCAGGACCGGGGCTCCGGCGCGGAGTTGGTGCGTGATCAGCATCGTCTCGTCGTGCTGCTGCTCATGCTGGGCGATCATGCCGAAGGCGAAGCCGGACTCCAGCAGCGGACCGCCGTGCAGCGGGGTGTGCTCCAGGATGTCCAGCACCCGGCCGCGGACCTCGGCGACGTAGCCGTGGGCCTCGTCGGGCGCCAGCAGCGGCAGCGAGGGGCGCTCGGCGCGCGGGTGCTCGAAGGCGTCGTAGACGGAGTCGATGTCCGGCCGCAGGGCGTCGCGGCCGCCGACGGTGCGCAGCAGCCACTGCTCCTCCTGGTTGCCTATGTGGGCCAGGTCCCACACCAGCGGGGACATCAGCGGGGAGTGCTGGGCGACGAGATCGGGGTGCTCGACGCAGGTGGTCAGCAGGTGGGTGCGGTCGCGGGCGGTCAGCAGTGCCGAGGCCGCCCGCTCGCGAAGGAGCTCCGGATCGATGGTCACTGGCCGTCCTTCCCAAGGGGGAGAGCGCCCTCCGTGGCATACAGGGCGTCGAGATGGTCGTCCGCGGGACAGCGTCCGCGCGCCACATAGCGCTCGGTGAACTCCGCGACCGCCGCGCGCACCCCCAGGGAGGCGCCGAGCCGCGGCAGGGCGTCCTGTGCGGCGGCGAAGCAGGCCACCGCGGCGGCGTGCAGCTCCGGATCGCTCAGCGCGCCACGGGCCGCCCGCCGCCACAGCGGATTGCGCGGCGCGGGCCGCGAACCGGCCGTCTCCGCCAGGGGTTTGACGATCCGGTAGGCGTGCTCGGCGGCCTCCTGGTCGTCGAACAGCGCGGCGGTCACGGCCAGCGGCACGATCCATCCGGCGTCGCCCGGCTGGGCGTCGATCATGCGCAGCTCCAGATGGCCGCGCGGCCGTACGGGCGGGAAGAGCGTGGTGACGTGGTAGTCCAGGTCCTCGTGGGTGGGCGGTCTGGGGTCGCCGGTACGGACCCAGTCGCGGAAGGTGAGCCCCTCCGGCGCGTCCCAGGGGCCGTCCTCGCGGCGGATGCACATCACCGGCGCGTCCAGGACGTAGCGCGTCCAGGCGGTGCGCGGGTCCGGCCCCTGCGGCGGGGCGAGGGTACGGCCCGGGTCGAGCTGGGACCACACGACCTGGCGGGTGGTGCGGTAGCCCGTGGGGCAGCCCTCGCTGGTCGGCGAATTGGCGAAGGCCGCAGCGAGCACCGCGCCCAGCAGATGGGCCAGCAGCCAGCGCCGGCCGAGCCCGAGGGGCCCCGGTTCCTCGTAGCCGGCGTCCACGCAGACCTGGACGGACGCGGTGGCGCACATCATGGCCCGTCCGGCGGAGCCCCAGCGGTCGAAGTACGCCTCCATCGCGTTGTAGCGGGGGTCGGTCAGTACCCGGCGCGGCGGGTGCCACGGGTTGTGGCCGTGGCCGGCCATTCCCAGGCCCATGGCCAGCATCGCGGGGCGGACCAGTGCGAGATCGGCCGTCATGGCCTCGATGCACTCGGTCAGGGAGGCGGCGGGCAGCGAGCTGAGCTCCAGCTGGCCGCCGGGTTCGAAGGTCAGGAGGGAGGTGAGGGGGAGGGCGCGCAGGGCGTCGGCCGCATGCCGCAGCCGTTCCGGTTCGACCGGACATCGGGGGTTGCGCGCATCGTGGACCAGCCATTCGATCTCGACGCCGATGCGGCGCGGCGGGCCCGTCTTGAAGCAGATTCCGCGCAGGTGAGCTTCCAGTTCCGCTTCCGATATCGCAGGACGTACGGGCATGGAACCCCTCTCCCATGTGGGGACGGCGGCAGGATTGCCGCCCTCCACTTAATAGGGTGCGGGCGCCGCGCTCAAGGGCACGTCGATGTACGGCCGTTCGGGTGACGTAAAGGCGCCGGCCGGCCGGGCCGCGGTGTCACTGCCGGTAGCCCGCCAGGAAGCGGCCGATCCGGCTGATCGCGGCGTCCAGGTCGTCGGCGTGCGGGAGGGTGAGGATGCGGAAGTGGTCCGGGCGCGGCCAGTTGAAGCCGGTGCCCTGGACGACCTGGATCTTCTCCCGCAGCAGCAGGTCCAGGACGAACTTCTCGTCGTCGTGGATCTTGTGTACGGCGGGGTCGAGGCGGGGGAAGGCGTACAGCGCTCCCTTGGGCTTGACGCAGGAGACGCCCGGGATCTCGTTGAGCCGTTCCCAGGCCCGGTCGCGCTGCTCGTGCAGCCGTCCGCCCGGCAGCACCAGGTCCTGGATGCTCTGCCGGCCGCCGAGCGCCGCCTGGATGGCGTACTGCGCGGGTGCGTTCGGGCACAGCCGCATGGAGGCGAGGGTGCCCAGGCCCTCCAGGTAGTCGGCGGCGTGCTCCTTGGGGCCGGAGACGACCAGCCAGCCGGAGCGGAATCCGGCCACGCGGTAGGACTTGGACAGTCCGCTGAAGGTCAGGCACACCAGGTCGGGGGCGAGTACCGCGGCGTGGTGGTGGACCTCGCCGTCGTAGAGGATGCGGTCGTAGATCTCGTCGGCGAAGACCATCAGCTGATGGCGCCGGGCGAGGTCGAGCATGCCCTCCAGGAGCTCGCGCGGATAGACCGCGCCGGTCGGGTTGTTGGGGTTGATGATGACCATCGCCCGGGTCCGGTCGGTGATCTTCGAGGCGAGGTCGTCGAGGTCCGGCAGCCAGTCCGCGGACTCGTCGCAGAGGTAGTGCACGGCCTTGCCGCCGGCGAGCGTGGTGACCGCCGTCCACAGGGGGAAGTCGGGGGCCGGGATGAGTACCTCGTCGCCGTCGTCGAGCAGCGCCTGCACGGCCATCGAGACGAGTTCGGAGACGCCGTTGCCGAGGTAGACGTCATCGACGCCGACGTCCGGGAGCCCGGCCTGCTGGTAGCGCTGGGCCACCGCCCGGCGGGCCGAGAGGATGCCCTGGGACTCGGTGTAGCCGTGTGCGCGGGACAGGTTGCGCATCACGTCCTGCAGGATCTCCTCGGGGCACTCGAAGCCGAACAGGGCCGGATTGCCGGTGTTCAGCCGCAGCACGCTGTGGCCTGCCTCCTCCAGCGCGTCCGCGTGCTCGATCACCGGCCCGCGGATCTCGTAGCAGACGTCGGCCATCTTGCTGGACTGCTTGAACTGCATGCGGTGGCCTCCAGGTCCCTCGCTCACCGCGCGGCGCGGCGGCACTCGTCAACACCCTACTTGGTTTTACCAAGTAGGGACTTGGAAAGTCCAACTTCTGTCTATGCTGGTGCCATGCCGCGCCGAAGCTATGACCAGTACTGTGCCGTCGCCCGAGCCCTGGACGCCGTCGGCGACCGCTGGACGCTCCTGATCGTCCGGGAACTGCTGGGCGGCTCCCGGCGCTACACCGACCTGCACGCCGACCTGCCCGGCGTCAGCACGGACATGCTCGCCTCCCGGCTCAAGGACATGGAACGGGACGGCCTGGTCACCCGCCGCCGGCTCGCCCCGCCCGGAGCCGCCTACGTCTACGAGCTCACCGACCGCGGCCGGGCGCTGCTGCCCGCGCTCACCGCGCTCGCCGACTGGGGCGCCCCCGCCCTCGACGAGAAGCGGCCGACGGACGCGGTGCGCGCCCACTGGTTCGCGGTGCCGCTGATCGCGCGGCTCGCCGGCCACTTCGCGGACGGCGCCCGCGTCATCGACATCGCCCTCGACGAGGGGGAGTTCCATGTCCTGCTCCCCGCCGACGGCCGCCCCGGCTACGCCGAAGGCCCCGCCGCCCGCCCCGACGTCCGGCTCCGCATGGACACCGCGACCTGCACCGACATCGCCTACGACCGCCTCTCCCTCGCGCAGGGCATCGCATCCGGCCGGATCGCGGTCACCGCGCCGGAGGGGCACGGCGGGGAACCGCGGCACGGCGGACAACCGCGGCACGAGAGGACGGCAACGGCATGACGGCGCGCCCCCTGGCGGTCTTCGACCTCGACGGCACCCTCGCCGACTCCGGCCACCGCCAGCACTGGCTGGAGCGCACCCCGCGCGACTGGAAGGCCTTCTTCGCGGCCGCCACCGAGGACCCTCCGCTCGCCGAGGGCGTGGCCCTGGCACTGCGCAGCGCCGAGGACTGCGAGGTCGGCTACCTCACCGGCCGCCCCGAGCGCTGCCGCCGCGACACCCTGGCCTGGCTCGCCCGGCACGAACTGCCCGAGGGCCCGTTGTGGATGCGGCCCAACAGCGACCGGCGCCCGGCCCGGCACACCAAGCTGGAGGCCCTGCACCGGATAGCCCGCCGCCGCGAGATCCGCCATGTCGTCGACGATGACGAACTCGTCTGCGACGCCTGCGAGAAGGCCGGGTTCACGGTCGTGCGGGCGCGCTGGGCGGTGCCGTCCGAGACCCTGCGCACGGCACAGCAGCGGGACGGCCGCACCTAGCACCGGGCCCCGCCGCTGCGGCCGCCCCGTTCGGCGGAACTGACGGTGCGTCATGACCGGTGCCGGGTGACGCTCAAGGCATGAACCCACCATCAGGATCCCGGGCGCGCACCGGGCTCGCCGCTCTGCTGGCCGTGACGGTGCTCGCCGGGCCGCTCGCCCCTGCGGCCGAGGCGACGCAGGCCCGCGGCCGCACCACCTCGGCCTGGCTGCCCTTCTGGGGCGACGTCGACGCCGCCTACCGCGACGCACTGCGGCACGCCTCCCAGCTGCACACCGTCAGCCCCTTCTGGTACCAGACCTCGTCCGACACCGACATCACCGGACACGACGGCGCGGGGCGGCGCAGCATCATCGACGGGCTGCACGACGCCGGGATCGACGTCGTGCCCACCGTGACCGAGACCCTCGGCGCCGACGACATGGCCGACCTGATGCACGACCCCGAGCGGCGGCGGGCGCATGTCGACAGGCTGCTGGACGTGGTGGAGAGCCGGGACTACGACGGGATCGACCTGGACTACGAGGCGATGGCGGTCACCGGCGACAAGGAGGCCCGCGAGCGGGTGCGGACCGGGTACAACGCACTCGTCAAGCAGCTGTGCGCCCGGCTGCACGCCCGCGACAAGCAGTGCGTGGTCACGGTGCTGGCCCGGGTCCGCGGATCCGGCACCGCCTTCGACTACGAGCGGCTCGGCAGATACGCCGACCGCGTCCGGATCATGGGCTACGACCTGCACTGGTCGGGCGGTGAGGCGGGCCCGCTGTCGTCCTGGGACTGGTACGAGGAGTTTCTGCGCTACGCCACCGCCACCATCCCGCGCAACAAGATCGAGGTGGCCTTCCCGGGCTACGGCTGGGACTGGGTCACCGGCGTCAAGGGGCATGCGGCCCATGTGACCTGGAAGGAGGCCGAGGCGCTGCGCGAGCGGGCGGACGCCGAGTACCTCTTCGACGAGCGGTCCGGCACCCCGTACTTCCGCTATCTGAAGGACGGCGTGGAGCACGAGGTCTGGTACCAGGACGCGCACGGTGTCCGGTACCAGCTGCCGCTCCTGCGGAAGTACGGGGTGCGGGGCACCGGCCTATGGGCGCTCGGGTTCGAGGACCCGGAGTTCTGGCCCGCGCTCCGCGGCGAGTAGCCGCAGCGCCGCCGCGGACGGCGAACCCTCCGCGGCGGCGTACATCAGCACGCCCTGCCCGGAGCCGTCCGGCGTGTGCATCATCTCGAAGTCCAGCTCCAGGTGGCCCACCAGCGGATGGTGGAACCGCTTGGTGCCGAAGGTGCAGTTGCTGACGGCGTGCCGCGACCACAGGTCGCTGAACTCGGCGGACTTCATCGACAACTCGCCGATGAGCTCGGTGAGCTGGGGATCGTCGGGGTACTGCCCCGCGGCCACCCGCAGGGCGGAGACGGCCCGCCGGACCTCCAGGTCGCGGTCCGGGTACAGCTCGCGGGTGTGCGGATCGAGGAAGAGCAGCCGCTGCGCGTTGGGGCGGTCCAGCGGGCGGCCGGGGCTGTCGAAGTCGAGGTGCCCCGCGGTCAGGGCGTGCCCGAGGCGGTTCCACGCGAGGACCTCGAAACGCGGTCCGAGCGCGACGGCCGGCACGCCCGCCATGGCGGTGAGCAACTGCCGTACGCCGGGGCGGACCTTGTCATGGCGGACCGCCGGGCGGCGGCGCGCCCGCGCGGGCCGGGCCAGCGCGCGCAGATGGGCCCGCTCGTCGGCGGTCAGCCGCAGCGCGCGGGCCAGCGCGTCCAGCACCCCTTCCGAGGCGTTGTGGCTCTGCCCCTGTTCGAGGCGGGTGTAGTACGCGACGCTGACGCCGGCCAGCTGGGCCAGCTCCTCGCGGCGCAGACCGGGGACCCGGCGGCGCGCCCCGTAGGAGACCAGCCCGACGTCCTCCGGCTGGAGCCGGGCGCGCCGGGTGCGCAGAAAGTGCCCCAACTCGGCGGGGGTGTCCATGGCGGGTGAGTCCATACCGGCCAGTCTCCGCCATCACGACGGCGGGAGCCTGACCCTGTCAGTACCAGGTTCCGGGGAGCGGCGGGGGAGACGGCCGGGGTGGCGCCCCGACGTGGCGAAGACTCGGCGGCGACTGTTCCGTAGCGGATACCGACCGCTTAGTATGTCGCTGGCGAGGGCGCCGGGGTGCCCTCCGCCCCACCCGCGTACCCAACTCTGCGGAGGCACCAGGTGAAGGCATGGCGCGTACACGCGAACGGCGAGCCGCGTGAGGTGATGCGGCTGGAGGAGGTGCCGGATCCACAGCCGGGCCCGGGGCAGCTGCTGCTGCGGGTGCGGGCCGCCAACGTCAACTTCCCCGACGCGCTGCTGTGCCGGGGCCAGTACCAGGTCCGGCCGCCGCTGCCGTTCACGCCGGGCGTGGAGATCTGCGGCGAGGTGCTCGCCGTGGGGGAGGGGGCGGCCGGTGAGACCGGGGCGCGGGTACTGGCCCAGCCGCCGCTGCCCGCCGGAGGCTTCGCCGAGCTCGCCGTGGTCGACGCGGCGACCGTACGCCCGGCGCCGGAGGCCCTGGACGACGCGGAGGCCGCCGCACTGCACATCGGCTACCAGACCGGCTGGTTCGGGCTGCACCGCCGGGCCCGGCTCCAGGCGGGCGAGACGCTGCTGGTGCACGCCGCGGCGGGCGGCGTCGGCAGCGCCGCCGTCCAGCTCGGCAAGGCCGCCGGCGCCCGGGTCATCGGCGTGGCCGGCGGTGCGGACAAGGTGCGCACCGCCCGCGAACTGGGCTGTGACCTCGTCCTCGACCGGCGCTCGGACGACATCGTCGCCGCGGTCAAGGACGCCACCGACGGCCGGGGTGCCGACGTCGTCTACGACCCGGTGGGCGGCGAGGCGTACGCCAAGTCCGTCAAGTGCATCGCCTTCGAGGGCCGCGTCATCGTCGTCGGCTTCGCCGGCGGCACCGTTCCCAGCCCCGCCCTCAACCACGCACTGGTGAAGAACTACGCGATCCTGGGCCTGCATTGGGGCCTGTACAACACCAAGGACCCGGCCGCCGTCGACGCCTGCCACGAGGAGCTGACCAAGCTCGCCGCGCAGGGCGTGATCAAGCCGCTGATCGGCGGGCGGGTGCCGCTGGAGTCGGCCGCCGATGCCGTGCAGCGGGTCGCCGACGGCACCTCCGTCGGCCGGCTCGTGGTGGTTCCCGGAGCGAAGGAGGCCCGATGACCGACGCCGCAGACCTGCGCCGGCGCACCGCCGAGCTGCTGGCCGCATGTCCTCCCGCCACCACCGGCCGGCTGGAGTTCCTGCGCGCCCGCTTCGACGCCGGGCTCGCCTGGGTCCACTTCCCCGAGGGCCTCGGCGGACTGGACGCGCCGCGCTCCCTCCAGGCGGTGGTGGACGCGGAGCTGGAGGCCGCGGGCGCCCCCGGCAACGACCCGGGCCGGATCGGCATCGGCCTGGGCATGGCCGCCCCCACCATCCTCCGGTTCGGCACCGACGAGCAGAAGCAGCGCTTCCTGCGGCCCCTGTGGACCGGTGAGGAGGTGTGGTGCCAGCTGTTCAGCGAGCCCGGCGCGGGCTCCGACCTGGCGGCGCTGGCGACCCGCGCGGTGGCCGACGGCGACCACTGGGTCGTCGACGGCCAGAAGGTCTGGACGTCCAGCGCACACCTGGCCCGCTGGGCGATCCTGATCGCCCGCACCGACCCCGACGTACCCAAGCACCGGGGCATCACCTACTTCATCTGCGATATGACCGACCCCGGTGTCGAGGTGCGCCCGCTGCGGCAGATCACCGGCGAGGCCGAGTTCAACGAGGTCTTCCTCACCGGCGTCAGGATCCCCGACGCCCACCGTCTCGGCGCGGTCGGCGAGGGCTGGAAGGTCGCCCAGACCACGCTGATGAACGAGCGGGTCGCCATCGGCGGCGCCCGCATCCCCCGCGAGGGCGGCATGATCGGCGTCGCCGCCGCCGACTGGCGCGCCCGGCCCGCACTGCGCACCCACGATCTGCACCAGCGGCTGCTGAAGCTCTGGGTGGACGCCGAGGTCGCCCGGCTGACCGGCGAGCGGCTGCGCCAGCAGTTGACCAAAGGGCAGCCCGGCCCCGAGGGCAGCGGTATGAAACTGGCCTTCGCCCGGCTCGCCCAGGAGATCAGCGGCTGGGAGGTGGAGTTCCTCGCCGAGGACGGACTGACCTACGACGACTGGACGATGCGCCGCCCCGACGGCGTCGACTTCACCGGACGCGAGGCCGGCTACCGCTATCTGCGCGCCAAGGGGAACTCCATCGAAGGAGGCACCTCCGAAGTGCTGCTCAACATCGTCGCCGAACGAGTGCTGGGGCTGCCGCCCGAGCCGCGCACCGACAAGGACGTCGCGTGGAAGGACCTCCCCCGATGACCGACCCGCAGATCAGCGCGCCCCAGGGCACCGACCCCGATCTCCTCTACTCGCAGGAGGAGGACGCACTGCGCGCCGCCGTACGGTCGCTGCTCGCCGACCGCAGCGATCCGGCCACCGTGCTCACCGGTCTGGAGTCGGACATCCCCTACGACACCGCACTGTGGCACGCGCTCGCCGCCGAGATCGGCACCGCGGGGCTGCTGGTCCCCGAGAAGCTCGGCGGGGCCGGCGCGAGCGCCCGCGAGGCCGCCGTCGTGCTGGAGGAACTGGGCCGCTTCGTGACGCCCGTCCCCTATCTGACCAGCGCGGTCATCGCGGTGACCGCACTGCTCGGCTGTGCGCACGACCGGGCGGAGGTCGCCGGGCCGCTCGCCGCGCTCGCCGAGGGCCGCACCGTCGGCGTGCTGGCGCTTCCGCTGCCCACCGCGCCCGGACGGCTGCCGGAACCGGCCGTACGCGCCGACCCGGACGGGGCCCTGACCGGGCGGGTGACCTCGGTCGCCGACGCCGCGGCCGCCGAGCTGCTGCTCGTGTGGGCCCAGGGGCCCGACGGCCCGGCGCTGTACGCGGTCAAGGCCTCGGCGGACGGCGTGCACACCGGCACCGTCACCCCGCTCGACCTCACCCGCCGGCTGGGGCACCTCACCTTCGACGGCGCCCGCGGGCGCGTCCTGGCCACCGGGGACCGTGCCCGCGCCGCCGTCGAACGTGCCCTGCTCACCGGCGCCGGGCTGCTCGCCTCCGAACAGCTGGGCGTCGCCGAGTGGTGCCTGGCCGAGACCGTGCGCCACACCGCCGAACGCACCCAGTTCGGCCGCCCCGTCGGCTCGTTCCAGGCGCTCAAGCACCGGATGGCCGCGCTGTGGCTGGACGTCGCCTCGGCCCGTGCCGCCGCCCGCTACGCCGCCGACGCACTGGCCACCGACAGCCCCGACGCTCCCGTGGCGGTGGCCGTCGCCCAGGCGTACTGCGCGCCGGTGGCGGTGCGCGCCGCCGAGGAGTGCGTCCAGCTGCACGGCGGCATCGGGATGACCTGGGAACACCCCGCCCATCTGTTCCTCAAGCGGGCCAAGAGCGATGAGCTCGCGCTGGGGTCGCCGGGACGGCACCGGGAGGCACTGGCGGGGCTGGTCGATCTCGCCGCGCCGTAGGGCCCGTCTCCCCGGGTCATGCGCCCGTGACGGCGAAGGTCCTGCTGAAGCCGCGGACCTCGCCGTCACCGGCGGTGGCCACCTCCAGGAAGTAGCGGGGACCGGGCGCCACCGGCGGCAGCGTCACGATCGCCTCGGCGGCCGCCCCGGCGCCCGCCTGGGTCGCGACCAGCCCCAGCCGCTGGGAGCGGCCGTGGCCGGTGGCCGTGCGCAGCCAGACGTCCACCTGCTCGCCCGTGCTGTTCCTCCAGGCCACCGCGAAACTGCCGTTCGGCTGGAAGTCGACGCCGGCCTGCGGCGCGGTCACCTCGATCCGCCCCGTCACGGGCGCGGTCGGCAGATCGGTGCCGGGGCGCGCGGCACCGGCGCCGAGCGCGGAGGTGGCGGCACGCGCGGACGAGCCCTCGTGCCCCGTGGCGGCGGCCAGCGCGCCGGCGGCCGGCGGCCCGCCCGTCGCGGCGTCGGGGCGCGCGGGTGCCAGCGTGACCACCAGCATGCAGCCGACGGCGGTGGCGGAGACGGCGACGGCGAGATTCGTGGCAATCAAGGTGGCCCTGGACATCGTCTCCTCGTTTCCTCGGGGGAGGGACGAGCCGGAGCATCCCCGGCCCGCCGATGGCCAAAAACGACGCGCTGAGCGATCACCTGGATGGTCATTTCCGGCGCGACAGGCCCCCGGGGGTGGGCGAAAATGCCGCGGCCGGATCAGATCGGTCACCTGTCCGGTGATGTCTGGAAAGTGCCGTTCGGGTAGCGTCGAACTCATGAACACCGCAACCGCAACTCGTCGTGCGCTGATCGGACCGGTTCTGCTCCTGGTGGCCGCGCTGGTGGCGGTGGCCGCGCTGATGGCGCCCGGCGCCCATGCCGTGGGCGGACTCGACGAGGCCGCGGCGGCCCTGAAGAAGGGCCCGGTCTACGTCGATCCGCGCGCTTCGGACCAGTTGTCCGCCGGGGAGGCCGACGCGCTGGCCAAGAAGATCAAGGACGCGGACAAGCCGGTCTTCGTCGCGGTGCTGCCGCGGACCGCCGAGTACCAGCCCGGCACGCTGCTGCGGGATCTGCGGACGAAGGTCGGCATCAGCGGCGTCTACGCCGTCGAACTCGGCGACGGCTTCAACGCCGGCGCCGACCCGAGGGTGATGTCCCGCAGCTCCGTCCAGAACCTCGTCGGCTCGGTCAAGCGCTCCGACTACTCCACGGTCGCCGACCGGCTGAACAGCTTCGTCGACACCGCGAACCAGTCGGCGCGGGGCCACGCCCCCGACTCCTGGGGTGACACCGGGGGCGGCGGCGGGTTCGACGCCGGCGCGGCGATCGGCCTCGGTGTGCTGGTGGCCGTCGGCGGTGGCGGCGCGTACGCCATCGCCCGCCGCAACCGCCGGCGGCGGGCCGAGGTGGAGCGGGCCGCGCTGGAGGACCTGCGGGTCGTCGTCGACGAGGACATCACGGCCTTCGGCGAGGAGCTGGACCGGCTCGACTTCCACCCCGGTGAGCCCGGCGCCGACGACGCGATGCGCGCGGACTACGCCCATGCGCTGGACTCCTACGAGAAGGCCAAGTCGGCGATGGCGGCGGCCGAGCACCCCGGCGATGTGCGGGCGGTGACCGAGGCCCTGGAGGACGGCCGGTTCTCGCTGGCCACGCTCGCCGCGCGCCGTGAGGGCAGGACACTGCCCGAGCGCCGGCCGCCCTGCTTCTTCGACCCGCGGCACGGCCCGTCCGTCACCGATGCCGCCTGGGCTCCGGCCGGCGGCGCGGAGCGCACCGTACCCGTCTGCGCCGCGGACAAGAGCCGGCTGGACGACGGCCGGGAGCCGCTGGCCCGCACGGTGCGGACCGAGAGCGGCGACCGCCCCTACTGGGAGGCCGGCCCGGTCTACGGCCCCTGGGCCGGCGGCTACTTCGGCGGCGGTCTGCTGCCCGGCCTCCTGGTCGGCACGCTGCTCGGCAACATGATGATGGCGCCGCACGCCTACGGCGCGGACTACGGCACACCCTCCGGGGCTGAGGGCGGCGACGCCTCCGGTTCCGACTTCAGCCCCGACGACTTCGGCGGCGGCTTCGGTGACGGTGGCGGCTTCGGTGACGGCGGTGGCTTCGGGGGCGGCGACTTCTGATTTTCCCGGACCGGTGAGCGCCCCGGGGCCGCCGAGCCCGCCGGGCGCTCACCGGTCCGCCGCGTCCGCGGCCGGTACAGGAGCCTTGTCGGGGGCGGCGCGCGGGCTCGTCCGCCCGGAGCTCGGCCGGGCCGTCGGCCGGGTGGGCGAATCCTCGGGGCGCGGCGGCGGCCGGCCCGTCCGGACCGTGTGACGGGCATTCAGGTGCCCCGGCTCCCGGATGGCGGGCGCCCGAGCAGGTCACATTGCGTAGCTCCGGGGGCAGTTGCCCGAACGCTATCGGGCCGTGGGCGGCGGGGACTTGGGAGCGGGGTTCGCGCGTCGTCCGGCCATGATGCAAAGGATCTCCCTCATGCCGCCCGCCGCGGTGTCGCGCACGCTCGACACGTCGGATCCGATGTGCACTCGACACCGCGAGGAGATCCCCGATGGAACGCTTCCGCAAGGCCGCTCTCTGGGGCGCGACCGTCGCCGCGCTGGCGGCCGTCGGCCAGCTCAGCCCGGCGCATGCCGTACCTCGGCCCGACCCGACGCCCCAGCCCTCGCCGCGCGGCATGCTCGACGCGATGAGCCGGGACCTCGGACTGACCAGGGACCAGGTGCGCACCCGGCTCGCGCAGGAGACCGACGCGCACACCGCCGCGGCCGCGGTGCGCCGGGCGCTGACCACCCCGCCCGCCGGGATGTGGTTCGACAAGGCGAGCGGCAGGCTCATCGTCGCGGTCACCGGCGCCGGCGACGCACAGCGCGTACGGGCGGCCGGCGCGGTGCCCAAGACGGTGCCGCACAGCCATGCCGCGCTCACCGCGCTGGTGGCGCAGATCGACGCCCGGGCCGGCAAGGGCGTACCGGGCGTCATCGGCTGGGGCGTGGACGAGCGGTCCAACGGCGTGGTGATCCGGGTCGACCGCACCAGGCGCACCGCGCAGACCGACGCCTTCGAGCAGGCCGTACGCGGTATGGGGACCCGCGCGAAGATCCCGGTGACCGTCGAGCACACCGACCAGTCGCCGCGTCAGCAGGGCGGCAGGATCGTCGGCGGGGAGCGCTGGATGCCCGGCAACGAGGGCATCTGTTCCATCGGCTTCTCGGTGACCGGCCCGTCCGGCCTGGAGGGCTTTGTGACGGCCGGTCACTGCACCCTGACCCCCGAGCAGGCCGCGTACGGCAAGGACGGCACCCGGATGGGGACGTCCAACGAGGGCGGCGATCACAGCGTCAACGGACGCGAGGGCGACTTCGGGCTGGTCACGGTCGACCAGCCGGAATGGTCGCTGACCTCGACCGTGGCGGGCCAGGGCGGGACGCCGGTGACCGTCACCGGCTCGCGGGAGGGTCTGGTCGGCATGTCGATCTGCCGCTCCGGGCAGTCCAGCGGCTGGCACTGCGGTGAGGTCACCCGGGTCGACCAGACCGTGGACTACGGCAATGTGATGATCGGCGGGCTCTCGTACACCAACGCCTGCTCGGCGGCGGGCGATTCGGGCGGGGCGTACGTCACCCAGCTCAACGCCCCCAGGGCCGTCGGGCTGCACTCCGGCGGGGGTGCCGCCGGCTGTGACGACTTCGGCGGCAGTCACGTCACCATCTTCCAGCCGATCGACGAGCCGCTGGCCAAGTGGGATCTGACGCTGAAGACCGCAAGCTCCTGACGGAAGTGGGGTCGGAGCCCGGTTCCCGACCGCCTCTTTACATACTGTTTAATGGGATCGCTAATTGCGCAAAGCTCGCAATAACGCTGATGCGCGAACAACAGTCGATCTTCATGAGGGGTGTGGGCATGACGGCCCGGTCGATACGCACAGGGGCCGCCGCGGCGCTCGCAGGTGCCCTGGCACTGGGGGCGGCGGCCTGTTCGACGCCGGACGACGGCCGGGGCCGGGCCGCCGGCGGCAAGGACTCCGCGGTCGTCGGCATCGCCTACGAACCGGAGACGCTCAGCCCCCTGCTGGGCTACGGCAAGGACGGCAACTCCAAGATCTTCGACGGGCTGCTCACCCACGACGCCGGCATGAAGCTCAAGCCGGCCCTGGCGTCCGCCCTGCCGAAGGTCTCCGACGGCGGCAGGACCTACACCTTCACCCTGCGCCCCGGCGTGACGTTCTCCGACGGCAAGCCCTTCACCGCCGACGACGTCGTCTTCACCTACGAGACCATCCTCGACAAGAAGACCAACAACGCCTCCAGGGCCGAGCTGGACGCCATCGACACGGTGGAGAAGAAGGGCGACCGGACCGTCGTCTTCCACCTCAAGTACCCCTACGCGCCGTTCGCCGAGCGGACCGTCCTGCCCATCGCCCCGCGGCACATCGCCGGCAAGCAGGACGTCAACACCGGCTCGTTCACCACCAAGCCGATCGGCACCGGACCCTACGTCCTCACCCACTGGTCCAAGGGCGAGAAGCTCACCTTCAAGGCCAACCCCACCTACTGGGGCGGCGCGCCCAAGGTGAAGAACTTCACCATGGCGGTCATCAAGGACGACGACGTCCGCGCCACCCGGCTGCGCTCGGGCGACCTCGACGGCGCCATCCTGCCGCCGGACCTGGCCGCCACCTTCGCGTCCGACAAGGATAAGAAGACCCTCGCCGCCAAGACCTTCGACTACCGCAACGTCACCCTGCCCAGCGCCCACCCCGTCACCGGCGACCGTGCGGTGCGCCGGGCGCTGGACATCGCCGTGGACCGCCGGGCCATGGTCAAGGGCATCCTGAGCGGCGCCGGCAAGCCCGCCTACGGGCCGGTGCCCACCGACAGCCCGTGGTTCGCCCGGGGCACCGAGCGCCCGCACGACCTGGAGAAGGCCGCGCGGATCCTCGACGACGCCGGCTGGAAGAAGGGCGACGACGGCATCCGCCACAAGGACGGGCAGCGGGCCTCCTTCACCCTGTGGTACCTCTCCGGCGACAAGCTCCGTCAGGAGCACGCGCTCGCCTTCGCCTCCGACGCCAAGAAGGCCGGTATCGAGGTCAAGACCGAGTCCGGCACCTGGGAGGCCATCGAGCCGAACATGAAGCGGGACGCGGTCCTCGCCGGCGGCGGCAGCCCCGCCGACCCCGACTTCGACCAGTACCTGCTGCTGCACTCCTCGCTCGCCGGCGACGGCTTCAACAACATGTCGCGCTACGCCGACAAGACCGTGGACGCCCAGCTCGTCCAGGCCCGCCGCACCGACGACCGCACGGCCCGCAAGGCCGCCTACGACACCGTCCAGCGACGGCTCGCCGACGACCCCGCCTACATCTTCCTAACCCACATCGACCACCTCTATGTGATCGGTGACCGCTGGCCGGGCCTGACCACCCAGGTCGAGCCGCACGACCACGGGCTGGCCTCCGGCCCCTGGTGGAACGTAGAGGACTGGCAGACCGGGAAGTGAGCGCCACCACCCCGCTTCCCTGGGGGGCGATGGCGCGGATGACGGCACGGCGGGCGCTGCTCGCCGTGCCCGTCCTCCTCACCGTCACCCTCGGCGTGTTCGCCCTCGCCGCCGCCTCGCCCTTCGACCCCGTCAAGGCGTACGCGGGCACCGCCGGGCTGACCGCCTCCCAGGAGAACCTCGACCAGATCCGGCACAACCTCGGCGCCGACCGCCCGCTGCTCGCCCGCTGGTGGGACTGGCTGACCGGCGCCCTCACCGGTGACCTCGGCGACTCCGCGACGCTGCGCGCACCGGTCTCCCAGGTCATCGGCGAACGCATCGGCTGGTCCGTGCTGCTGTGCGCGCTCGCCTTCGCGCTCGCCGTCGTCCTGGGGACCGTGCTGGGCGTGCTCGCGGCCCGGCGGCGCGGCTCGCTGCTCGACCGCGCCGTCACCTGTTCCGCCTACGTCCTGGAAGCGGCGCCGCCGTTCTGGCTCGGCCTGCTCGCGGTGTGGCTGTTCGCGCTCCGGCTCGGGGTGCTGCCGGCCGGCGGACTGACCGACTCCGCCAGCGAGGTGGCCACCGCCGGGCAGATCGCGCGCCACCTCGTGCTCCCCGCCCTGGTGCTGGCGCTCTCCCAGCTGCCGTGGTTCGTGCTGTACGTACGGCAGGGGGTCGGCGACGCCCTGGAGGAGGACCCGGTGCGCGGGGCGCGGGCCCGCGGTCTGCGGGAGCGGACCGTGCTGCTCCGGCACGCGCTGCGCTCCGGGCTGCTGCCGGTACTCACCCTGATCGGCTCGCGGGTGCCGGAGCTGATCACCGGCGCCCTGCTGGTCGAGACGGTCTTCAGCTGGCCGGGCATCGCCGCCGCCACCGTCCAGGCCGCCACCAGCGTGGACTTCCCGCTGCTGGCCGCGCTCACGGTACTGGCCACCGCCGCCGTCCTCGTCGGCAACCTCCTGTCCGACCTGCTGTACGGACTCGCCGACCCGAGGGTGGCCTTCGATGGCTGAGCTCACCTGGCACCCCCCTCGCGGACGCAGCGGCAGCGGCCGGACCGGCCGCACGCTGCGGGTGCGGGCCGGCGCCGCGCTGGTGGCCCTGACCGTCCTCGCCGTGGTACTCGTCCCGCTCCTGGTCCCGCTCGACGAACAGGCCGTCGACCTGGCGGCCAAGCTCCGAGCGCCCTCCTGGGCCCACCCGTTCGGCACCGACGAGGTCGGCCGCGACCTGCTGCTGCGCTGTGTCTACGGGCTGCGCGTCTCCCTGCTCGTCGGGGCCGTCGCGGCGCTGGCCGCCACCGTCATCGGTACGGCGGTGGGCGCGCTGGCCGGTGCGCTCGGCGGCTGGGCGGACCGGGCGGTCATGCGGATCGTCGATCTGTTCTCGTCGGTGCCGCATCTGCTGCTGGGCATCTTCATCGTGGCGATGTTCCGGCCCGGCGTCTGGCCGGTGATCGCGTCGGTGGCGCTGACGCACTGGCTGTCGACCGCGCGGATCGTCCGCGCCGAGGTGCTCTCGCTGCGCTCCCGCCCGTACCTGGACGCCGCCCTGTCCGGCGGCGCCTCGCGACTGCGGGTGACGGTGCGTCATCTGCTGCCGGGCGTACTGCCGCAGGCCGGACTCGCCGCCGTGCTGATGGTCCCGCACGCCATCTGGCACGAGTCCGCGCTGTCGTTCCTGGGCCTGGGACTGCCCGCCCACGAGGCGAGCCTGGGCAGCATGGTCAACGCCGCCCGCGGCTCCCTGCTGGCCGGTGACTGGTGGCCGACCCTCTTCCCCGGCCTGTTCATCATCGTCCCCACCCTCGCCCTCGCCGGCCTGGCCGGTGCCTGGCGGGAGCGGATCAACCCCCGGCGCCGATCGGAGCTGATGCTGTGAGCGAGTGTCGCGAGCGAAGCAGCGAGCCCGTGCTGTCCGTACGGGGACTGTCCGTACGCTTCCGGATGCGCGGCGGCCGCCATGTCGCCGCCGTCACCGATGCCTCCTTCGACCTGGCGCCGGGGGAGTGCCTGGCGCTGGTCGGCGAGAGCGGCTGCGGGAAGTCCGTGCTGGCCTCGGCGCTGCTCGGGCTGCTGCCGGGCAACGCCCGGACGGCCGGTTCGGCGCTGCTGGGCGACACCGAGCTGCTGACCGCGTCCGAGCGGGAACTGGCCAGGACGGTCCGCGGACGGCGGATCGGGCTCGTACCGCAGAGCCCGGCCGCGCATCTGACACCGGTACGCACTGTGCGCGCCCAACTGGAGGAAACCGTACGGGAGTTGACCGGAACGCCGCGGCGCGAGCTGCGGGCGGCGGCGGAACGGGCCGCCGAGCGTGCCGCCTTCCCCCTCGACCACCTCGACCGCTGCCCGCACCAGCTCTCCGGCGGGCTGGCGCAGCGCGCGGCCACCGCGCTCGCGCTGGTCGGCGACGCACCGCTGCTGCTCGCCGACGAGCCGACGACCGGACTGGACCGGGACCTGGTGGACCGCACGGTCGACGAACTGCGCCAGCAGGCCCGCGGCGGCCGCGCCCTGCTGATGATCACCCACGACCTGGCGGCGGCCGAGCGGATCGCCGACCGGGTCGCGGTGATGTACGCGGGTCGGATCGTCGAACTCGCCGACGCGGCGGGGTTCTTCGGCCGTCCCGGCCCCCGGCACCCGTATGCCCGCGGGCTGCTCGACGCGCTCCCCGGCCGGGCCTTCGCCCCGATCCCCGGCATGCCGCCGGAGCTGGGTGATCTCCCGCCGGGCTGTGCCTTCGCCGCCCGCTGCGGCCGGGCCGCCGAGGCCTGCCGGGCGGTGCCCGCGCTGCGCGACGGCGTCGCCTGCCACCACCCGGAACCCGCCAGGAGCGAGGCCCGCGATGCTCGAACTGCGTGACATCACCGCCGGATACGACCGCCGGGCGCCCGTCGTACGCGGCGCCTCGCTGACCATCGCCCCGGGCGAGGCGGTGGGACTGCTCGGCCCCAGCGGCTGCGGCAAGTCCACCCTCGCGCGGGTCGCCGCCCTGCTGCACCGGCCCGACGCCGGCACCGTCGTCCTGGACGGCGCACCCGCCGCGGGGTGGCGCCATCGCGCACCGCGCGCCCAGCGCACCGCCTACGGCGTGCTCTTCCAGCAGCCCAGGCTCTCCGCTGACCCGCGCCTGAGCCTGGCCGACCTGATCGCCGAACCGCTGCGCGCCACCGGACAGCGCGCCCTTGTCGCGGACCGGATCGCCGAGTTGGCGCCCACCGTGGGCCTGGGCGAGGAGCTGCTCGCGCGCCGTCCGCACGAGGTCAGCGACGGGCAGCTGCAGCGCGCCTGCCTCGCCCGTGCGCTGGTGCTGCGGCCCCGCTGGCTGATCTGCGACGAGATGACCGCGATGCTGGACGCCTCGACGACCGCCGCGCTGGTGGCCGTCGTCGAGGCCTACCGCCGGGAGCGCGGCGCCGGTCTGCTCGCGGTCGGCCATGACCGCACGCTCCTGGAGCGCTGGTGCGACCGCACGGTCGGCTGGGCGGAGCTGGCTCCCGCGGCCGCGGCACCTACGATGTGAACCATGTGGCCCATGGGGCCTGACGGGGAACGGGGAGAGAGCGTGGCAGACGCGGCACAGCCGGCGGAACCGGCGGACACCACGGCCGGTACGGGGAGCGCGGGCCGGGCGGAGACGGCGGAGCCGTTCGCCGTCGCGGTCACCGTCCGCGGATATGAGACGGACACTCAGGGCCATCTCAACCAGAGCGTCTATCTGCAGTACGCGGAGCACGCCCGCTGGTCGCTGCTGCAGGCGAGCGGCATCCGGCAGAGCGCCATGGTGGACCGGCGCATCGGCCCGGTGGTCCTGGAGACCACCATCCGCTACCGGCGGGAGCTGCGGGCCGGTGACGAGGTCGAGGTGAGCTGCGCGTTCGTCTGGGGCGAGGGGAAGACGTTCCGGGTCGAGCAGACCGTCCGCACGGCGGACGGGGCGGTGGCGGCCGAGGTGAGCGCCGTCGGCGGACTGCTGGACCTCACCGAGCGCAGGCTGCTCCAGGACCCGCGGGCGGCCCTCCGTGAGCTGGCCGGGGACCCCTCGCTGCTCGGCCTCGCCGGGGACTGACGAGTAGTGTGGCCGTGTGGACATGCTGCACCTGCGCTACTTCGTGGCGGTTGCCGAAGAGCTGAACTTCTCCCAGGCGGCACGCAAGTTGCACATGGCGGCCTCCCCGTTGAGCCAGCGCATCAAGGACCTTGAACGCGAGCTGGGCCAGCCGCTCTTCGAGCGCACCACGCACCATGTCGCACTGACCCCGGCCGGTGCCGCGCTGCTGCCGCTCGCCCGCGATGTACTCGAACGCGTCAACGCCATTCCGTGGCGGCTGCGCGAGGCGGTCCGTCCGCAGCGCGCCACCCTGCTCATCGGGATGCCCTCGGGAATCCACCCCGCGCTGCGGGCCCGGGTGCGGGAGCTGGAGGCGGCCTGCCGGGAGACGTACGAGCTCACGCGCTGGCCCGGCCGGTCCATCCACCTCGCCGAGGCGGTCCATGACGGCCGGCTGGCCCTGGCGCTGGTCCGGCTGCCGGTCTCCGATCCCTCGCTCGGCGTCATCGAGGTCATGCGGGAACGGCTGGGCGCGGCGGTCCCCGCCGACCGGTTCGCGGGCCGGGAGTCGGTCACCCTGGACGAACTGCGGGAGCTGCCGTATGTGGCGACCGCGCCGGAGGCGATGCCCGCGTACTTCGACGAAATCGACGCCCGGCTGAATTCCGCGGGTGTGAAGAAGCGGATCCGCATCAACAGCTCCGACTATTCCGGCGCCTCCGAGCTGGTATCCGGCGGAATTGCCTTCTCGCTGACGATGCTCTCCCCGGAAAGCCCGATGCACCTTTACCGGCTGGACAATGTGACCGTGCTGCCGGTGGTGGATTTCCCCGCCGAACTGGCCACCGGACTGCTCTTCCGCAAGGACCGCGCGGAGCCGGGCGGCGATGTGGAAGAGCTGGTCGCGGCGGCGCGGCGGATCTTCGCCGAAGAGCTCCGCGCCTGATTTCCCGCCCCCGGAAATCCCCCTGGCCCACCCGCCACGCCACGGTATGACCACTGCGGTCATACCGTCCTTCGTTTCTTGATCGTTCTCATTCGGCGCTCCCTCGCCTACCGTCGAAAGCAGAAACATTCGCAGTACATCTACTTCAGCTGCTTTCCGTAGGAGTGACGATGGACGCAACGAACGAGAGCGCCGGCGGCCCGTTGGACGGCGTACGGGTGATCGATCTGTCCACGGTGGTGATGGGCCCCTACGCCGCCCAGATCATGGGCGACCTCGGCGCCGATGTCATCAAGATCGAGTCGCCGTCGGACACCGTGCGGGCGGGGCGGTACCGCACCACCCCCGGCATGACGCCGCTCAACCTGAACGTCAACCGCAACAAGCGCAGCGTCTCCCTGAACCTCAAGGACGACGCCGACCGCGAGCGCGCACTCGCGCTCATCGGCACGGCCGACGTCCTGATCACCAATATGCGGCCCGGCGCCCTGGCCCGGCTGGGCCTCACCCACGCCGACCTCGCCGCACACCACCCCGGTCTGGTCTACGCCCATGCCCAGGGCTTCCGCGGCGACTCCGACCGCGCCGGCCACGCCGCCTACGACGAGACCGTGCAGGCCTCCTCCGGGCTGGTCGACGTGGCCCAGCGGGCGCTGGGCAGGCCGGTCTACCTGCCGACGATCATCGGTGACAAGGTCGCCGCGCTGACCATCGTCTACTCGGTGCTCGCCGCGCTGGTGCACCGCGACCGCACCGGCCGGGGCCAGCACATCGAGATCCCGATGACCGACACGCTGATCGCCTTCAACCTCGTCGAGCACCTGTCGGGCCACGTCTACGAGCCGCCGGTCGGCTCCACCGGGTTCCCGCTGTCGATGAAGCGCGGTCACCGGGCCGTGCCCACGGCCGACGGGCTCGCCTGCATCGTGCCGTACCACGCACAGAACTTCCGCGACTTCTTCGCGGCCGCGGGCCGTCCCGACCTCGCCGCGGACCCCCGCCTGGCCGGCACCGTCATCGAGGACGCCGACGTCGACCCCCTGATGGAGCTGGTGGCCGAGTGCGCGCCCGGCCTGACCACCGGGGAGTGGGAGGAGATCTGCGCCAAGCACAGCATCCCCATGGCGCCGGTGCTCGAACTGGACCGCGCCGCCGACGACCCGTACGTGCAGGGCGGACACCTCCTCGACCTCGTCGAGCACCCCAGTGAGGGCCCGATCCGGTCCATCGGCATCCCCGTGCGCTTCTCCGCCACGCCGGGCTCGGTCCGGCGGCTCGCCCCGCTGCCCGGCCAGCACACCGACGAGGTCCTCGGCGAACTCGCCGCGCCCCCGCGCCGCTGACGGCCCCCCGACTCCCCGTCACCCCTCGCGGACCGCGCCCTCGGGGCGCTCCGCCCTCGCCCACCCGTGCCGTACCGCACCTCGATCGCAAAGGACCGGGCCATGCCCAGCACATCTGACGCCGCCGCGGCGGACACCCTCCCCGTCGTACGCACCGAGCGGATCGGCGGCTCCCTGCTCATCACCCTCGACCGGCCGCACGCCCGGAATGCGGTCAATGCCGCGATGGCCGCCCAACTCGCCTCTGCCATCGACGAGTTGGAGGAGAACTCCGCGCTGCGCGTCGGGGTTCTCACCGGTGCGCAGGGCACCTTCAGCGCCGGAATGGACCTCAAGGCCGCACTGGCGGGCGAGTCGCCCGAGATACCGGGCCGCGGCTTCGGCGGGCTGACCGAGGCCGCGACGAGCAAACCGCTGATCGCCGCCGTCGAGGGCTGGGCCATGGGCGGCGGCTTCGAACTCGCCCTGGCCTGCGACCTCATCGTGGCCGCGGAGGACGCCCGGTTCGGCCTGCCGGAGGTCAAGCGGGGCCTGCTCGCGGCCGGCGGCGGGGCGATCCGGCTGCCCCGCCGCATCCCCTACCACCTGGCCATGGAGCTGCTGCTGACCGGCGAACCGGTCTCCGGCGACCGGGCCGCCCAGCTCGGCATCGCCAACCGGGTCGTACCGGCAGGGCAAGCCGCAGCGGTGGCACTGGAGTGGGCCGGGCAGCTCGCGGCGAACGCGCCGCTGGCCCTCGCCGCCGTGAAGAGGACCGCCCGCAGCGCCGACGGCACGCCCGAACCGGCCGCCTTCGCCGCCCAGCGCCAGGAGACGGCCGCGCTCGCCGCCTCGGCCGACGTACGCGAGGGCATGGCCGCCTTCGCGGAGCGCCGCGCCCCCGTCTGGCAGGGCAAGTAGGCACCCGGACACAGAGGAGGAGACACCGCGCCATGCAGCAGCACGAGATCACCCGGCACCTCGCCACGCCCCTGACGAACCCGGCGTATCCGCCCGTCGTCCCGCGCTTCACCCACCGCGAGTACCTCAACATCGTCTACCGCACCGACCGCGACGCGCTGCGCGCCGTGGTACCCGAACCGCTGGAGATCGATGAGCCGCTGGTCCGCTTCGAGGTGATGCGGATGGGCGACGTCACCGGCTACGGGCCGTACACCGAAGCCGGTCAGGCGATCCCGGTCCGCCACGAAGGCGAGCGGGGCGAGTATCTGCACGCCATGTACCTGGACAACTTCCCGGCGACCGCGTCCGGCCGGGAGGCCGGCGCCTATCCGAAGGTCGCCGGATCGCCCGCCCTGTACGCGGACCACGGCGCTCTCGTCGGCGTCCTGGACTACGGCACGGTCCGGGTGGCGACCGCGACCATGGGCTACAAGCACTACGAACTGGACCCCGAAGAGGCGGCCGCACAGATCACCGTGCCGACCTTCATGCTCAAGCTGGTGCCGGGGTTCGACGGCGCCCTGCAGACGGCCCAGCTGGTCCGCACCGAGATCAGCGAGGTGACGGTCAAGGGCGCCTGGACCGGGCCCGCCCGGCTGCAGCTGTTCGCGCACGTCCTGGCCCCGCTGGCCGATCTGCCGGTACGCCAGATCGTCTCGGCCAGCCACCTGCTCACCGACCTCACGCTGGCGCCGCCCAGGCCCGTGCACGACTACCTCGCGCGCTGACCGGCCGCCGGCACCCGAGCCACCAACTCCCCACCAGAACACGGAAGAAGCATCCGCCATGAGCAAGACACCCCCCACCGCGGCGGTGATCGGAGCCGGGACCATCGGGCTCTCCTGGACCGCCCTGTTCGCCGCGCACGGCATACCGGTGTGGGTCAGTGACCCACGCCCCGACCTGGCCGAAGCCGTGGACGGCGCGCTGGCGCAGGCGGCCCCGCAGCTGGCCCGGCAGGGCCTGGACGTGCGCGGCCTCGCCGCCCGGGTCCACCTGGCCGACGGCGTCGCCGAGGCGGTACGCCACGCCGATGTCGTCCAGGAGAACGGCCCCGAGAACACCGCCTTCAAGCGTGAACTCTTCGCCACCCTGGTCCGCGCGGCCCCCGCCCACGCGCTGCTGCTCAGCTCCTCGTCCGCCATCCCGTCGAGCGCCTTCACCGACGGACTCGACGACGCCGGGCGGATTCTGATCGGCCATCCGTTCAACCCGCCGCACCTCGTACCGCTGGTGGAGGTGGTGCCCGGCGAGCGCACGTCCGAGGGCGCCGTGGCACGGGCGGTCGCGTTCTACGAGTCCGTCGGGCGGGTCCCGGTCGTCGAGCGCAAGGAGATCCCCGGCTTCGTCGGCAACCGGCTGCAGAACGCGCTCAGCCGTGAGGCGATCCACCTGGTGGAGCAGGGCGTGGTCAGCCCCTCCGAGCTCGACACGATCATGGTGAACTCGCTCGGTCTGCGCTGGTCGACGGTGGGCCCCTTCCTCGGCGCCCACCTGGGCGGCGGCCCCGGCGGCTACCGGCACATGGCCGAGCACATCGGCCCCTCGATGCGACGGATGTGGGACTTTCTCGGCCGCCCCGAGCAGAGCCCCGCACAGACCGAACGGCTGATCACGGCCGTGGAGGACGCCTACGGCTCGCGCCCGTACGGCGAACTCGCCCAGGAGCGCGACGAGAAGCAACTCGCCGTCCTCGCCGCCCTGAACACCACAACGGAACCCCACGAGGAGGCCCGGTCATGACCGACCAGCTCACCGCCGACTTCTACGGCTACCAGGACCTGCTGTCCGACGACGAGCGCAAGCTGCTGCTCCGCGCCCGCGACGTCATGCGCAACGAGGTGAAGCCGCTGGTCAACGACGCCTGGGCAAAGGGCGAGTTCCCCCGCGAACTGATCGACGTCTTCCGTGGACTCGGGCTCGCCGGCGTCGCCTACGAGGGGTACGGCGACCCGCTGCCCGCCGGCAGCCATCTGCTGGTCGGGATGCTCACGATGGAGTACACCCGCACCGACGCCTCGTCCGCGACCTTCTTCGGCGTGCACAACGGCCTGGCCATGTACAGCATCTACCGCGGCGGCGACGAGGAGCAGCGGCGCCGCTGGCTCCCCGCGATGGCCGCCCTGGACAAGATCGGCGCCTTCGCGATGACCGAGCCGCTCGGCGGATCCGACGTGGCGGGCGGGATGCGCACCACCGCGCGCCGGGAGGGCGATCACTGGATCCTGAACGGCGCCAAGCGCTGGATCGGCAACGGCACCTTCGCCGACCTGGTCGTCGTCTGGGCCCGCGACGAGGCCGACGACCACGTCAAGGGCTTCGTGGTGGAGAAGGGCACGCCCGGCTTCTCGGCCACCAAGATCGAGAACAAGACCGCCTTCCGGATCGTCGAGAACGCCGACATCACCCTCACCGACGTCCGCGTCCCGGAAGCCGACCGGCTTCAGCGGATCGACTCCTTCCGCGATGTCGCGGAGATCCTGCGGGCCACCCGGGGCGGCGTCGCCTGGCAGGCCCTGGGCGTGATGACCGGCGCCTATGAGCTGGCGCTGGACTACGCCCGGGAGCGGCGGCAGTTCGGGCGGCCGATCGCCCGCTTCCAGATGGTGCAGGACCTCCTCGTCAAGAGCCTCGGGAACATCACCGCCTCCTGGGGGATGCTCGTCCAGCTGGCCCGCCTCCAGGACGCCGGCGTCTTCCGCGATGAACACTCGTCGCTGGCCAAGGCGTTCGTCACCGCCCGGATGCGTGAGGTCGTGGCCTGGAGCCGGGAGATCTTCGGCGGCAACGGCATCGTGCTCGACTACGACGTCGCCCGCTTCTTCGCCGACGCCGAGGCCATCTACTCCTTCGAGGGCACCCGCGAGATGAACACCCTCATCGTGGGCAAGGCGATCACGGGGGAGAGCGCCTTCGTCTGACGGCAAGGCGCCTCAGGGCCTGGCCGGCACCACCATCACCTCGGTGCCGGCCGCCCGTATGCCGCGGATCTGCTCCGGCGGCAGCCCGTCATCGACGATCAGCAGCTCGAAGTCGGTCAGCGGGGCCAGCGCGTACAGACCGCCCTTGGTGAACTTGGTGTGGTCCGCGACCAGGATGCGGCGCCCCGCGCTCTCCATCATGGCCCGCTTGACCTGCACGGTCTCCGGCGAGGTGTGGTAGCAGCGGTGGTTGGTGACGGCCGTGGTGGACAGGAACAGCACATCGGCGCGGAACGCCCGTACCGCGTCCGCGGTGTGCGGGCCCATGAAGGCGTCATACGCCGGGAAGTACGCCCCGCCCAGCGTGATCAGCGAGATGCCGGGCTCCTTGGCGAGGGTGGTGATGGCCGGCAGGGAGTTGGTGATCACGGTCAGCGGGGTGTGCTCGGCGACCTGGTGGGCCAGCAGCAGACAGGTCGTGCTGTCGTCGAGCAGCACGGTCTGCCCCGGGACCAGCAGCGTCGCCGCGGCCCGCGCCAGCTGCTGCTTGGTCTGCGCCATGGTGGCCATCCGCTCCGCGACGCTGCCGTGGAACTGCGCCGAGGGCAGTCCGGTCGCGCCGCCGCGCACCTTGCGCAGCCAGCCCTGCGCCTGAAGGGCGTCCAGATCGCGGTGCGCGGTCATCAGGCTGATGCCGAACTCCTCGGCGAGGTCCGCGGTACGCGCGAAGCCGCGCGCGATGACGGTCTCGCGCATACGGCGGCGCCGCTCCTCCTGGGCCTCGACCCGGTCCATCGCGCACCCTCTCCCCTTGGATCTCCTCGGTTCCGCGTGAATTCGCCGCGTTATGTTCGCACGGATTTAACACTGCACACGCTGCGGCCACGGTGTCCACATGCGGTTCCGCTACAACGCAACACAGCTGGTCATGGCCCTGATGCGAAGATTCCACGGGCCATTGACGCCCGATTCTGCGCGGCTGTTCCATCGCTCCGTCCACCCCCCTTGCCCCCCTGCCCCGCCGCCGCAGAAAGGGAGATTCGATGACGAACTCTCCTCCGCGTTCGCTGATCACCCGCCTGGGCATCCCGCCGACCCTCGCCTGGGGATACCTCGGGCTCCTCCTCTTCATGATCGGAGACGGGGTCGAGTCCGGCTATCTCTCGCCGTACCTCATCGACCAGCACCTCTCGGAGTCCCGGGTCGCGCTGCTCTTCACCGTCTACGGGATCGCCGCCGGCATCGCCGCCTGGCTGTCCGGAGTGCTGTCCGACCTGTGGGGCCCACGCCGCGTGATGTGGGCCGGTCTGGGCATCTGGGCCGTCTTCCAGGTCCTGTTCCTGACCGCCGCGATACCGCTGACCAGCTATCCGCTGATGATGGTCAGCTACGGTCTGCGCGGCCTGGGCTATCCGCTCTTCGCCTACGGCTTCCTGGTCTGGATCGCCAAGGTCGCGCCACGGGTCCGGCTCGGTACGGCCATGGGCTGGTTCTGGTTCGCCTTCACCGGCGGGCTGCCCACCCTCGGCTCGCTGGTCGCCAGCGGGCTGATCCCGCAGATCGGCGCGTACGCCACGCTGTGGGCCGCGCTGGTGCTGGTGGCCGCGGGCGGGCTGATCGCCCTGCTGCTGGTCCGTGACGAGCACGGCGGCAAGCGGCCCGGCGGTACGGGGGAGGGGCCGGTGGCCACGCTGGTCGGCAGTGTCACGGTCCTGTGGCGCAATCCCAGGGTCGGGGTCGGCTCGGCCGTCCGGGTCATCAACACGGCCTCGCAGTTCGGCTTCTTCGTGATCATGCCGATCCACTTCACCAGGACGGTCGGCTTCACCCTCACCGAGTGGCTGCACCTACTCAGCGCCATGTTCGCCACCAACATCTTCGCCAACCTGCTCTTCGGCGTGCTGGGCGACCGCTTCGGCTGGCGCCGCACCATCGCCTGGTTCGGCGGCGCGGGCTGCACGCTCAGCACCCTGCTGCTCTTCTACGTCCCGGACGCCGCGGGCGCCAACTTCCCGCTCGCCCTCCTGGCCGCCGCGTTCTACGGCGCTACGCTGGCAGGTTATGTACCGCTATCAGCGCTGGTGCCCACTTTGGAGCCGAAGCACCAGGGGCAGGCGCTGGCCGCGCTCAACCTGGGCGCGGGGGCCAGCACCTTCGTCGGCCCCGCCGTCGTCGCCGCGTTCGTCGGGCCGCTCGGCGTCGAAGGGGTGGTCTGGATCTTCGCGGGGATGTACGCGGTGAGCTGTGTGCTCGCCCACTTCCTGACGCTGCCGGACGAGCCGCGTACCGGGGACGCGGCCGGCGGTTCCGCCACGGACACCGCGCCCACCGCCGCCTCGGCACCGGCGTGAGAGGACCCCACTGATGTCCGTACTGACCATCGACGTCGGCACCACGGTGATCAAGTCCGTCGTCTTCGACGACCAGGGCACCGAGGTCGCCGTCGCCCGCCGGGCCACCGAGGTCCTGCGCCCGCACCCCGGCTGGGCGGAACAGGACATGGACGCCGTCTGGGACGCCGTCGTGCACACCGTCCGCACCGTGCTCGACGGGCTGGCCGACCCGGTCTGGCTGGTGTCCTTCACCGCCCAGGGCGACGGCGCCTGGCTCGTCGACGACCGCGGCCGCCCCACCGGACCCGCCATCCTGTGGTCCGACGGCCGCGCCGGGGACCAGCTCACCGCCTGGCAGCAAGACGGCGTCCTGGAGGCGGCCTTCCGCCGCAACGGCTCGCTGACCTGCGCCGGAATGCCCAATGCGCTCTTCAGCTGGCTCGCCGTCCACGACCCGGACCGGCTGGCCCGCTCCGCCACCTCGCTCACCGCCGCCGGCTGGCTCTTCCTGCGCTTCACCGGCGTCCGCGCCAGCGACGAATCCGATGCCTCGGCCCCGTTCCTCGACCACTCCACCGGCGACTACGACCCCGCCATCCTCGACCTGTTCGGCCTCGGCGCGTACCAGCGGCTGCTGCCGAACGTCCTGGGGGAGTCGCAGCGGATCGGCGAGATCACCACCGCGGCCGCCAAGGAGCTGGGACTGCCCGCCGGGCTCCCGGTCGTGATGGCGCCGTACGACATCGCCTCCACCGCCCGCGGCGTCGGCGTCGTCAACCCCGGGCAGGCCTGCAGCATCCTCGGCACCACACTGTGCACCGAGATCGTCCGTACGGAGATCGACACCAGCGGCGAGCCGTCCGGCATCCACATCGCCTACCGCGGCCGCGAGCGGGTGCTGCGCGCCTTCCCCACGCTCAACGGCGCCGAGGTGCTCGGCTGGGCGGCACGGCTGCTGCATCTGCCGGGCCCGCCGGAGCTGGCGCAGCTGGCCTTCGAGTCGGAGCCCGGCGCCCGCGGGCTGATGTTCCTGCCCTACCTCTCCCCGGCCGGCGAACGCGCCCCGTTCCTGGACCCCGGCGCCCGAGGCTCCTTCTGGGGCCTGTCCCTGGAGCACCGGCCCGCCGATCTGGCCCGCGCGGTCTTCGACGGGCTCTCCCTGGTCCTGCGCGACTCGCTGGCCGCCGCCCGCACGGACGTCAGCGAGCTGCGGCTGTGCGGCGGCGGCGCCAACAGCGACGCCTGGTGCGCGCTGATCGCCGATGCGACGGGGGTGCCCACCGCGCGCTCCGGCGACACCGAACTCGGTGCCAAGGGCGCCTTCCTCACCGGCCTGGTGCGCACCGGCGCCGAGACCAGCATGCACAGCGCCGCCGCCAAATACGTCCGGATGCAACGGAGTTGGCAGCCCGAACCGGAGCGTGCGGCGTTCTACGCCGCGCTCTACGAGGACTTCCTCACCTGGCGCGGGCTCGCCCGGGAGTCGGGCTGGCGAGGAAGCGCCGTCTGGCGGGGGAGCGCCGGCCGTCCCGCCGAGCCCACCGGCCACCCCGTCGACCCCGCAGCCACCGCCCCTGGAGGCACCCTTGTCTGACCCGCACCGCACCGGCGGCCCGCCCGCCACGCTCCTCGACGGCATCTGGCTCGGCCTCGACCTCGGCACCCAGAGCGCACGCTGCGTCGCCGTCGACGGCACCGGGCAGGTCCTCGCCACCGCGGCCCGCCCGCTGACCAGCCACCGCCACGGCAACCGGCACGAGCAGGACCCCGAGGAGTGGTGGCACGCGCTCGCCGCCGCCTGCCGGGAGGCGCTGGACGGCCTCGACGCCCGGCGGATCCGCGGGCTGGCCGTCGACGGCACCTCCGGCACGATCCTGCTCGCCGACGACCGGGGCACCCCGCTCACCCCGGGCCTGATGTACGACGACGGCCGCGCCGCCGAGCAGGCCCCGGCCGTCAACGCCGCCGGCGCACAGGTCTGGCAGGAGCTGGGCTACCGCAGCATGCAGCCGTCCTGGGCGCTGCCCAAGCTCGTGGCACTGCTGCAGAGCGCCCCCGGGCTCCGCACCGGGACCCGGCTGCTGCACCAGGTCGACCTGGTCACCTGGCGGCTGGCCGGGCATCAGGTGGCGAGCGACGCCAGCCATGCCCTCAAGACCGGCTACCACCTCGTCGAGGAGCGCTGGCCGCACCGGGTGATGGCCGAACTCGGCGTGCCCGAAGGGATGTTGCCCGAGGTGGTGCGCCCCGGCAGCGTGCTCGGCACCGTATGCGCCGAGGCCTCCGCGGCCACCGGCATCCCCGAGGGGACCGCCGTCGTCGCCGGGATGACCGACGGCTGCGCCGCACAGATCGGTGCCGGAGCGCTCGCCCCGGGCGCCTGGAACTCGGTGCTGGGCACCACCCTCGTCCTCAAGGGCACCAGCCCGCACCTGGTCCGCGACCCGGCGGGCGTCGTCTACTGCCACCGCGGACCGGGCGGGACATGGCTGCCCGGCGGCGCCTCCAGCAGCGGCGCCGGAGTCCTCTCCCGGCGCTTCCCCGGCGCGGACCTGGAGGCGCTCACCGCCGAGGCGGCGGCCCTGGACCCGGACGCGGTCGCCTACCCGCTGGTCTCCACCGGCGGCGAACGCTTCCCCTTCCGCGCCCCCGACGCCGCACCCTTCGTCCTGGGCGACGCACCCACCCCCGCCGCCGCGTTCCACGCCCACCTCCTCGGCGTCGCCTGCCTCGAACGGCTCTGCTTCGACTACCTCGACCACCTCGGCGCGCCGGTCGACGGCCCGCTCACCCTGACCGGAGGCGGCGCCCGCAACGCCTACTGGTGCCGGCTGCGCGCCGATGTCCTCGGCCGCCCCGTACGGCTGCCGCACCAGGCCGAGGGCGCCCTCGGCATGGCCGTCCTCGCCGCCACCTCCTCGGGCGCGGGCCTGACGGAAGCGGCCGCCGCCATGATCCGCATCGACCGGGAGATCGCGCCGAGCCCCGCCCGCACCGCCCGCTACACCCCCCTCTACCTCCGCTTCATCGACGAACTCACCCGCCGCGGCTGGCTCGGCCAGGCAGTGGCCGACCACGCCCGCAGGAGGGCAGCGCAGTGACCGACTTCATCCTCGTCCGGCACGGCGAGACCGTCTGGCACGCGGAGAACCGCTACGCCGGCCGCACCGACGTGCCGCTGACCGACCACGGCCGGGCGCAGGCCGCCGCCCTCGCCACCTGGGCCGCCACCGCCGGGCTCACCGCCGTCTGGAGCTCCCCGCTCTCCCGGGCCCGGCTCACCGCCGCCCCCGCCGCCGGCGCCTGCGGGTTGGCCCCCCGCATCGACGAGCGGCTCTACGAGGTCGACTTCGGCCAGGGCGAGGGCCTGACCAGGGACGAGATGCAGCGGCGCTTCCCGGAGCGGCTGGCCGCCTTCCTCGCCGACCCCGTCGACAACCACCTGCCCGGCGGCGAGCACCCGCGCCATGCCGCCGAGCGCGCCGCCGACTGCCTCGCCGACATCGCCCGCGAACAGCCGCACGGCCGGGTCCTGGTGGTCGCCCACTCCACCCTCGTCCGGGTCCTGCTCTGCCATCTGCTGGGCATCCCGCTCGCCGACTACCGGCGGGTCTTCCCGCAGCTGCACAACGGCGCCCTCACCGAGATCCGCATCGACCACGGGCGGACCGCGCTGCTGAGTTTCAACGCCCCCGCGCAGAACCGGGCCCAGGCCCCCGCCCTCCACTGACCCCACGGCCGCCCCGCCCCACGCCCCCAGGAGAAGAAGCCCCCATGAGCACCACCGTCCTCGCCGCCGGCAACCACTTCATCCGCCCGAGCCTGTTCACCGAGGCCGTGCGCGCGGCCGCCGGGGACACACCGCTGGACGTACGCGAGATCCGGTTCGACTGGCCGCACACCCCCTTCGGCCCGGTCGCCGAGGTCATCGAGGCCTCCGGCAGCGAGGACGAGATGATCGAGGCGCTCCAGGGCGTCGAGATCTGCGTCACCGAACACGGTCCCCTCACCGAGCGGATCCTCGCCAACTGCCCCGATCTGAAGCTGTTCTGCACCAGCCGCGGCGGCCCGGTCAACGCCAACCTCGAAGCCGCCACCCGGCACGGCGTCGCGGTCTGCTACGCCCCCGGCCGCAACGCCACCGCCACCGCGGAGCACACCCTCACCCTGCTGCTGGCCGCGGCCCGCGGCGTCGGCGACACCCACACCGATCTGCGCCGGGGCGTGTGGCGCGGCGACTACTACGACTACGACAACTGCGGCATCGAGATCGACGGCGCCACCGTCGGCCTGATCGGCTTCGGCGCCATCGGCAGCCGGGTCGCCAAGGTGCTCGCCGCGATGGGCGCCCAGGTCCTGGTCCACGACCCGTACGTACGTCCCGAGGCGCTGGCCGGCATCGCCGAGCAGGTCCCGCTCGACGAACTGCTCGGCCGCTCCCGCATCGTCTCCCTGCACGCCCGGGTCACCGAGGAGACCAAGGGCATGATCGGCCGCAAGCAGATCGCCGCGCTGCCCCGCGGTGCGATCCTGGTCAACTGCGCCCGTGGCGCGCTGCTCGACTACGACGCGGTCTGCGACGCCCTGGACTCCGGGCAGCTGGCCGGCGCCGGCTTCGACGTCTTCCCCGAGGAGCCGCTGCCCGCCGGATCCCGGCTGCTGACCGCCCCCGGCGTCGTCCTCACCCCGCACATCGCGGGCGGCAGCCAGCAGGTCGCGCACAAGGCCGCACGGATCGTCGCCGAGGAGGTCGGCCGCCATCTGCGTGGCGAGCCGCTGGTGCACTGCGCCAACCCCGAGGTGCTGAAGGGGCGTTGACGCGCGGTCGGGCATGCGCCGCGGTCGCTGGGGGCTGGGGCTTGCGGGGTTCGTCGGTGGGGCGGGCCGGAGGGGCCGTACGGGGGTCCGTCCTCGGCGCGGGCGCTTCTGGTACGAGCGGAAGTCACCCCGGCG
>NZ_JBSFYC010000033.1:0-87926 GCF_053595675.1 Streptomyces sp. NPDC002446
GATACGGTACGGGAGCCGCCCGCGTCAGGCAAATCGGCGGGGAGCGGACACGGAAGGCGCCCGCTCCCCGCCGATCACCGGGAAGGCTCGTTACGGCGTACTACCGCTGGGAGACCTTGTCGAAGTCCACCGTCTCACCGGCGGGCGGCTCGGTCACCGTGACCTTGGTGCCGTAGTCCGAGTAGTAGACCGTCGAGTCGTACGTGGTGGCGCCACCGGACATCTGCTCGCGCTTCTTGACCAGCAGGTTGTCGGAGCTGATCCACAGGTCGATGGTCTCGTTCTGCGTGCCGGCCGCCTTCAGCTGGGCCTCCAGCGCCTTGAGGTCCTGCTCGCTGATGTTCTTGGACTGCATCCGCGTCAGCTCGGTCACCGAGAGCGTGCCGGTGTAGTGGGTCGCCTGGACGCCGCGGACGTTCTCCTTGCCGGCTTCCTTCACCTTGCCCGAGGCGATCAGCAGCTCCATCGCGCGGTTCGGGTTGTTGTTGTTCATCTGGTCCTTGAGCAGCGCGCCGGCCGGACCCATCTTCTTCGCCAGGACGTCGTAGTCGTACTTGACCCAGTTCTTGCCGCCCATCGGCATACCGGCGCCGCCCATGTTCATGAACATCGCCTGCGGGGTGTACAGCGTCTTCACGGGCTTGCCGGCCATCGGGGACTGTCCGCCGGACTGCGTGATGTCGACGTCCATCCGCATGCCCTGGGACCAGTCCATCGCACCCTTCATCGTCTGGGTGGACGGGCCGTTCTTGATCTCGCCCTCGACCTTGGCGGACTTCTTGCCGTCCGTCTGCTGCGAGGCCGTCTTCAGCGAGGCCAGCGCCGCCTCCAGCGGCGACTGGTTCTTGGCGCCACCGCCGGCGTTGTCGCTCTTGCCGCCGTTACAGCCGGTCAGACCGGCCACCATGACAACTCCCGCCACCACGGCGGCCATACGAGTGCTGCGCACTGAGGCTCCCCCTTTAAATCTCCTTTATGGACCTCGGCACGACTGTAGTCCAGACGGGTGACACCGCATGCGTCAGGCCCCGCCCTCCCTGCGGGAGAACGGGGCCTGAGTGCGATGTGCGCGCGCTACGAGGCGTCGATCGGGCAGATCAGACGGACTCGTCCTCGACGAGGAGGTTGCGGGTGCGGTTGGCGTCCAGCGGGATGCCGGGGCCCATCGTGGTGGTGATGGTGGCCTTCTTGATGTAACGGCCCTTGGCGGCGGACGGCTTGAGGCGGTTGATCTCCTCGAGCGCCGCGGCGTAGTTCTCCACCAGCTTGGTCTCGTCGAAGGAGACCTTGCCGATGATGAAGTGGAGGTTCGCGTGCTTGTCCACACGGAACTCGATCTTGCCGCCCTTGATGTCGGTGACAGCCTTGGCGACATCCGGGGTGACGGTGCCGGTCTTCGGGTTCGGCATCAGACCACGGGGACCGAGCACGCGGCCGAGGCGGCCGACCTTGCCCATGAGGTCCGGGGTGGCGACGACGGCGTCGAAGTCCAGACGGCCCTTGGAGACCTCGTCGATGAGCTCGTCCGAGCCGACGATGTCGGCGCCGGCGGCTTCCGCGGCCGCAGCACGGTCACCGGTCGCGAAGACCAGGACCCGGGCGGTCTTACCGGTGCCGTGCGGGAGGTTCACGGTGCCGCGGACCATCTGGTCGGCCTTGCGCGGGTCGACGCCCAGACGCATGGCCACCTCGACGGTCGCGTCGAACTTGGTCGAAGAGGTGTCCTTGGCGAGACGGACGGCCTCGAGCGGGGCGTACAGACGCTCCCGGTCGATCTTCGCGTCCGCGTTGCGAAGAGTCTTGCTGCGCTTCACTTCTGCTCCTGGTGCAGTGGGTGGAGTCGTGGTGCGGACCAGCGCCTGGTCCTGCCACGGGGTGCCTGAAGGGGCTGGGATCAGCCCTCGACCGTGATGCCCATGGAACGGGCGGTGCCGGCGATGATCTTCGACGCGGCGTCCAGGTCGTTGGCGTTCAGGTCGGGCATCTTGGTGGTGGCGATCTCGCGGACCTGCGCCTCGGTGATCTTGGCGACCTTGGTCTTGTGCGGCTCGCCGGAGCCCTTCTCCACGCCCGCGGCCTTCAGGATGAGCTTCGCGGCCGGCGGGGTCTTGGTGACGAAGGTGAAGGAACGGTCCTCGTAGACCGTGATCTCCACCGGCACGACCATGCCACGCTGCGACTCGGTCGCGGCGTTGTAGGCCTTGCAGAACTCCATGATGTTGACGCCGTGCTGACCCAGCGCGGGGCCGACCGGCGGAGCCGGGTTCGCGGCACCGGCCTGGATCTGGAGCTTGATAAGCCCCGTGACCTTCTTCTTCTTGGGAGGCATGCTCTCTCCGGGTCCTAGTGAGAGGTGTTTCGCCATTCCACCCGGTCATCCGGATGGAGGCATACCGCACAACGATAACGGGTATAGCGGTGCGGCCAAAAACCGAGCAGGTCAGACGGGCCGCGGAAGGGCCTGTCCGACCTGCTCGGAAGACGGGGAACTGAGCGGGTCAGTTCTTCTGGATCTGGTCGAAGGAGAGCTCGACCGGCGTCTCGCGGCCGAAGATCTCCACCAGGCCCTTGACCTTCTTCGAGTCGGCGTTGATCTCGTTGATCGTCGCCTGCAGCGTCGCGAACGGGCCGTCGGTGACGGTGACGGAGTCGCCCACCTCGAAGTCCAGGACCTGGACCTCGACCTTGCGGGACGGCGCCGGCTTGCCCTCGGCCGCGGCGGCCTCCTTGGCGGCCTTCTCCTCGGCCTCCGGGGCGAGCATCTTGACGATCTCGTCCAGCGTCAGCGGGTAGGGGTCGTAGGCGTTGCCGACGAAGCCGGTGACGCCCGGGGTGTTGCGGACGACGCCCCAGGACTCGTTCGTCAGGTCCATGCGCACGAGCACATAGCCCGGGAGCTTGTTCTGGCGGACGGTACGGCGGTCACCGTTCTTGATCTGGACGACCTCTTCCTGCGGCACCTCGGCCTGGAAGATGTAGTCCTCGACGTTCAGCGAGACGGCGCGCTGCTCGAGGTTGGTCTTCACGCGGTTCTCGTAGCCCGCGTAGGTGTGGATGACGTACCACTCGCCGGGCAGGCCGCGCAGCTCGTCGCGGAGGGCGGCCACCGGGTCGACCGGCTCCTGCTCCTCGGCGGGCTCCTCTTCGGCCGCCTCGTCGGCGGACTCGTCCTCGACGTGCACCGCGGCCTCTTCGGCGGGCTCGCCGGCTTCGGCGTCCTCGGCGTCGAGCTCGTCGACGCCCTCGGCGTTCTCGACGATCTCACGCTCGGTGTCGTCGCCCTCGACCTCGGCCGAGGCAGCCGCGTCAACGTCGGCCGCTGCCGTCTCGGCGGATTCGGCGGCGTCGTTCAGGTTCGGGTCAGACACGGTGGCTGCTTCTTCCTGGCTTCAAGGGGTTGAACATGCGAAACGGGCGCCCGCGCAGGCGCCCTCCGCGGGATCAGCCGAAGACGTACCCGACGACTCGGTTGATTCCCAAGTCAATCACGGTTACGAGACCGATGATGATGACAACGAAGACGATCACCACAGTGGTGTACGTCGACAGCTGGCTACGCGTGGGCCAGACGACCTTGCGGAGCTCCGCGACGATCTGGCGGTAAAAGAGCGCGAGTCGCGCGAACGGGCCCTTCTTGCCGCGCTTGCCGCCACGGCGGGGCTTCTTCTGGGACTCCGAGGTGTCGTCCTCGGAACGACCACGCTCAGGCATGTCGATGGAGCCCAGGGCGTCCGTCACTCGTCCTCACCTGAATCCGGGTCGTGGCCGTGCCGCGCCCGGTGGAGCCGCACGGCGGTGCATACGTACGCGTGCACGCACTACGGTGAGAGTGCGTGTAGCAGGGCCGGAGGGACTTGAACCCCCAACCGCTGGTTTTGGAGACCAGTGCTCTACCAATTGAGCTACGACCCTTTGTGGTTCCCCCAACCTACCGCATGCGGCCGACTGCACTAAGTGCGTGCGACGCGACGGCTTGTTGGGAGCCAACGGTCAGCGAGTGTACGTGCTTCCGGGCCGGGCGTCGAACACGATTGTCCCGGTGGTGCCCCGCAAACCCGTGTGCCGGGCTCGTCAGGGGTCTGCAACGATGCCTCTATGAGCGCTGCAACCCCTTCCGCACCGTCCCCCTCGGACCGCCGGGTATCGGCCCGCGTCGGTTCGATCTCCGAGTCCGCGACCCTCGCCGTCGACGCCAAGGCCAAGGCCCTCAAGGCCGCCGGACGCCCGGTGATCGGCTTCGGCGCCGGTGAGCCCGACTTCCCCACGCCCGACTACATCGTCGAGGCGGCCGTCGAGGCCTGCCGCAACCCGAAGTACCACCGCTACACCCCGGCCGGCGGCCTGCCCGAGCTGAAGACCGCGATCGCCGCGAAGACGCTGCGCGACTCCGGCTACGAGATCGAGGCCGCGAACGTCCTGGTGACGAACGGCGGCAAGCAGGCGATCTACGAGGCGTTCGCAGCCATCCTCGACCCGGGTGACGAGGTCATCGTGCCGGCGCCGTACTGGACCACGTACCCGGAGTCGATCCGGCTCGCGGGCGGCGTGCCGGTCGACGTCGTCGCGGACGAGACCACGGGCTACCGGGTGAGCGTCGAGCAGCTGGAGGCGGCCCGTACGGAGCGCACCAAGGTGCTGCTGTTCGTCTCGCCGTCGAACCCGACCGGCGCGGTGTACACCCGCGAGCAGGTCGAGGCGGTCGGCCGCTGGGCCGCCGAGCACGGCCTGTGGGTGCTGACCGACGAGATCTACGAGCACCTGGTCTACGGCGACGCGGAGTTCTCGTCGCTGCCGGTGGTCGTGCCCGAGCTGCGCGACAAGTGCATCGTCGTCAACGGCGTGGCGAAGACGTATGCGATGACCGGCTGGCGGGTGGGCTGGGCGATCGGCCCCAAGGACGTCATCAAGGCCGCCGCGAACCTCCAGTCGCACGCCACCTCCAACGTCTCCAACGTCGCGCAGGCCGCGGCCATCGCCGCGGTCTCCGGCGACCTGCAGGCCGTCGAGGAGATGAAGGTCGCCTTCGACCGGCGCCGCAAGACCATCGTGCGGATGCTCAACGAGATCGACGGTGTGCTGTGCCCGGAGCCGGAGGGCGCGTTCTACGCCTACCCGTCGGTCAAGGAGCTCCTGGGCAAGGAGATCCGCGGCAAGCGCCCGCAGACCAGCGTCGAGCTGGCCGAGCTGATCCTGGAGGAGGCGGAGGTCGCCGTCGTCCCGGGCGAGGCCTTCGGCACCCCCGGCTACCTGCGACTTTCGTATGCGCTGGGCGATGAGGACCTGGTCGAGGGCGTGTCCCGGATCCAGAAGCTGCTGGCGGACGCCAAGTAGCGCACACCGATTCGGCAGGCGATGCGGAGCGGGGGCCGGAGCGTGTTCCGGCCCCCGCTCGCGCGTTCTCCCGGACACCCCTTCGGGAAAGGCCCTACCGGCGCGCCGCCCGGATACGGCAAGATCGGCTGATGCAGCACTTTTCAGGGGGACACCCTCCGAACCCCACGAGCACTCGTGCCCGCGGCGGAGTCGCTGTTCGAGACCTGCGCCGCCTGCCGAAGGCCCATCTGCACCTGCACTTCACCGGTTCGATGCGGCCCGCGACCCTGCTGGACCTCGCCGACAAGTACGGCGTGCATCTGCCGGAGGCGCTGCGGGGCGGTGAGCCGCCCCGGCTGAGGGCCACGGACGAGCGCGGCTGGTTCCGCTTCCAGCGGCTCTACGACATCGCGCGGTCGTGTCTGCGCACGCCCGAGGACATCCAGCGGCTGGTGCACGAGGCCGCCGAGGAGGATGTCCGCGACGGGTCGCGCTGGCTGGAGATCCAGGTCGATCCGACCTCGTACGCACCGCGGCTGGGCGGGCTGATCCCGGCGCTGGAGATCATCCTGGACGCGGTGCGCAGCGCCTCGCGCGACACCGGTCTGGGCATCCGCGTCCTGGTCGCGGCGAACCGTACGAAGCACCCGCTGGACGCCCGTACGCTGGCGCGTCTGGCGGTGCGCTACGCCGATCAGGGCGTGGTCGGCTTCGGGCTCTCCAACGACGAACGCCGGGGTTTCGCCCGGGACTTCGACCGCGCCTTCGCCATCGCCCGGGAGGGCGGCCTGCTGGCGGCGCCGCACGGCGGTGAGCTGTCGGGGCCGTCCAGCGTCCGGGACTGCCTGGACGACCTGCACGCCGGCCGGGTGGGGCACGGCGTACGGGCCGCGGAGGATCCCGCGCTGCTGCGCCGGCTGGCCTCGCGCGGGGTGACCTGCGAAGTCTGCCCGGCGTCGAATGTGGCGCTGGGGGTCTACGAGAAGCCCGAGGACGTACCGCTGCGGACGCTCTTCGACGCCGGGGTGCCGCTGGCGCTGAGCGCGGACGACCCGCTGCTGTTCGGCGCCCGGCTGGCCGCGCAGTACGAGATCGCCCGCACCGCGCACGGCTTCACCGACCCCGAACTCGCCGAACTGGCCCGGCAGTCGGTCCGCGGCTCGCGCGCCCCTCAGGACGAGCAGCAGCGGCTGCTGGCGGAGATCGACGCCTGGCTGGAGGCGTGAGGCGCCGGTCGGCCGCGTAAGGGCCTTCCGGCGCCCGTCCGGGGTCCGCCGCGCCCCGGCCGGGCGCCGTGGCGTGGAGCGCCGGCCTAGAGGCTGACGCCGACCGTCACCGGCTCGTTGACGAGCGTGACGCCGAAGGCCGCGTGGACCCCGTCACGGACCTCCCGGGCCAGCGCGAGCAGGTCCTCGGTGGTGGCCGTGCCGCGGTTCGTGAGCGCGAGGGTGTGCTTGGTGGAGATGCGGGCCGGACCGCTGCCGTAGCCCTTGGTGAAGCCGGCGCGGTCGATGAGCCAGGCCGCCGAGGTCTTCACCAGGCCGTCGCCGGCCGGGAAGGCGGGCGGGGCGGTCTCGGGGCCGAGGCGGTCCTGGACGCGCCGCAGGAAGGCGGTGTGCTCGGCCTCGGTGAGGATCGGGTTGGTGAAGAAGGAGCCGGCCGACCAGGTGTCGTGGTCCGCCGGGTCCAGCACCATGCCCTTGCCGGCGCGCAGGGCCAGTACGGTCTCCCGGGCGGCGGCGGCCTGGACCCGGTCGCCGACCTCGACGCCGAGGGCGCGGGCGGTCTCGGCGTACTTCAGGGGCGCGGAGAGGCCTCCGGCGTCCTCCAGGGCGAAGCGCACCCGCAGCACCACGAACCGGTCGGGGTGCTGTTTGAAACGGCTGTGGCGGTAGGCGAAGCCGCACTCCTCGCCCGGGATCGTGACCGTCTCGCCGGCCCGGCGGTCGTAGGCGACGACCTCGGTGATCGTCGCGGAGACGTCCTGGCCGTACGCGCCCACGTTCTGGATCGGCGTGGCGCCCGCCGAGCCGGGGATGCCGGCCAGGCACTCCACGCCGGCCAGCCCGGCCTCGACCGTACGGGCGACGGCGTCGGACCAGTTCTCGCCCGCGGCGAGCTCCAGGGCCGTGCCGTCGAGGCGGAAGCCGCTGGTGGCGATGCGCAGGGCCGTGCCCTCGAAGCCCTTGTCGCCGATGACGAGGTTGCTGCCGCCGCCGATGATCAGCAGCGGGGTGCCGGCGTCGTCGGCCGCCCGGACGGCGGCGATCACCGCCTCGTCGGTGGTGGCCGTGACGAGGCGGCTCGCCGGGCCGCCGAGGCGGAAGGTGGTCAGCGGGGCGAGCGGGGCGTTGTCTTCTACGTGGCGTTCCTGCACGCGCCCAAGGGTACGGGGGCGGTCCGACAATGCCGTCCGGCCGCCCCCGCTGTGCTCTGCGGGCGTGCTCAGGCGAGGCGGACCACGGCGCGGGACATGCCCAGCACCTTCTGGCCCCCGCTTATCGCGGTCAGATCGACGCGGACCGTACGGGCGTCGTCGTCGAGCTTGGCGGCCACCTTGGCGGTGACCTCGATCAGCGCGCCGTTGTCGTCGTTGGGGACGACGACGGGCTTGGTGAAGCGCACGCCGTACTCGCAGACCGCGCCCGGGTCGCCGGTCCAGTCGGTGACCACCCGGATCGCCTCGGCCATGGTGAACATGCCGTGGGCGATGACGTCGGGCAGCCCGACCTCCTTGGCGAACTTCTCGTTCCAGTGGATGGGGTTGAAGTCGCCGGAGGCGCCCGCGTAGCGGACGAGAGTGGCACGGCTCACAGGGAAGGACTGCGCCGGGAGTTCCGTGCCGACCTCGACATCGTCGTAAGAGATCTTCGCGGTCATCTCAGGCCTCCTCGGCGCGTCGGGCCACCAGCTTGGTGAAGGCGGTCACGACGTGTTCGCCCGCCTCGTCGTGCACCTCGCCGCGGATGTCGATGATGTCGTTGCCCGCCATGGTCTTGACGGCTTCGATGGTGGAGGTGACGGTCAGCCGGTCACCGGCGCGCACCGGCCGGGTGTAGGCGAACTTCTGGTCGCCGTGCACCACACGGTGGTAATCCAGGCCCAGTTGCGGATCCTGCACGACCTGTCCCGCGGCCTTGAAAGTGATCGCGAACACAAAAGTCGGCGGCGCGATCACATCGGGGTGACCGAGTGCCTTGGCCGCTTCGGCGTCGGCGTATGCCGGGTTGGCGTCACCGATCGCCTCGGCGAATTCGCGGATCTTTTCCCGGCCGACCTCATAGGGATCGGTGGGCGGGTACGTGCGTCCGACAAAAGACGGGTCGAGCGCCATGGGCTCGCAACCTCCGTGTACTGATGGTGATAACGCCGTGAGGCCGCCCCCACGAATGGGGACGGCCTCACGGACTAGCCTGTGTTATCGCGTCTCGCGGTGCGCGGTGTGCGAGTTGCAGCGAGGGCAGTGCTTCTTCATCTCAAGACGGTCCGGGTCGTTACGCCGGTTCTTCTTGGTGATGTAGTTCCGCTCCTTGCACTCCACGCAGGCCAGCGTGATCTTCGGGCGGACGTCGGTGGCAGCCACGTGAGTGCTCCTTGACGGACGGATGGACGGATGAACGCAGAAAAGAGTAGCCGATCGAAGGACCGACCCCACAATCGGCTACTGTCAGTAGCGGTGACCGGACTTGAACCGGTGACACAGCGATTATGAGCCGCTTGCTCTACCGACTGAGCTACACCGCTGCGATGCGGGAGTCCCTCGCCCGAAGGCGAGGTACCTCACACATCAGAGCCCCAATACGGAATCGAACCGTAGACCTTCTCCTTACCATGGAGACGCTCTGCCGACTGAGCTATTGGGGCGAGCGATGAAGACATTACACGGCCCGCCGCCAAACGTGAAATCCGTATCCGGGCCCCACCCCAACGGCCCCGCGCACCACACCGGTACGACTATTTCGCGCCTGCGCGAAGCTCTCCCGGCGGCGGCCTAGTCTCGGAGGCACGCTGCGTGATCTTGCACGCCCGGGCCTTCGAGGAGCGCGATGTCCGACAGCACTTCGCCGCAGCCGCAGCCCCAGCCGGGAAGGCCGGGCGGACCCGGCCGGCACGCCAGGCCGGAGGGCGGTGCGCTGGTCCTGTGTGGCGCCCGGCTCGCCGACGGCCGCACCGTGGACGTACGGCTCGGCGGCGGGCACATCGAGGCCGTGGGGACGGCCGGCAGCCTCGCCCTCCAGGGGGCCCGCGTCGACCTCGCCGGCTACCTGCTGCTCCCCGCCCCCGCCGAGCCGCACGCGCACTGTGACACCGCGCTGACGGCCGACTCCGACGGTCCCGCCTCGGGCTCCCCCGAGGACGTCCAGCGCCGGACGACCGAGGCCGCGCTGCTGCAGCTGGGGCACGGTGCGACCGCCTCGCGCAGCCACGTCCGGATCGGCGACGTACAGGGGCTGCGCTCCCTCGAAGCGGTGCTGCAGGCCCGCAGGTCGCTGCGCGGGATGGCCGATCTGGCGGCGGTCGCGGTGCCGCGGGTGCTGACCGGGGTGGCCGGCGCGGACGGGCTGGCGATGCTGCGGGACGCGGTGAAGATGGGCGCCTCGGTCATCGGCGGCTGCCCGGACCTGGACCCCGATCCGGCCGGTTACGTCGAGACGGTCCTGGAGCTGGCCGGCGAGCACGGCTGCCCGGTGGACCTGCACACCGACGGTGACGATCCGGCGCGGCTGGCGCGGTTCGCGGCCATGTCCGGCGGGCTGCGGCCGGGTGTCGCCCTCGGGCCGTGCGCGGGGATGACGCGGATGCCGCGCAGCGTGGCGGCCCGGGTGGCCGAGCAGCTGGCCGCGGCCGATGTCGCCGTGGTCTGCCTCCCGCAGGGCGACTGCACGGGCCTGGAGCGCAACGGGTCGCGGGTGGCGCGGCCGGCCCCGGTGCGGCTGCTGCGGGCGGCCGGGGTGCGGGTGGCGGCCGGCAGCGGGGCGCTGCGGGACGTGGCGAACCCGGTGGGGCGCGGTGACCCGTTGGAGGCCGCGTACCTCCTGGCGTCCCTGGGCGAGGCCACTCCGGAGGCGGCGTACGAGACTGTGAGTTCGGCGGCGCGGGCGACGCTGGGCCTGCCGGAGGTGCGCGTCGAGGCGGGCTTCCCCGCGGAGCTGCTGGCGGTGCGCGGCGAGCGGATCGCGGGGGTGCTCTCGCTCGCGTACAGCCGGATCGTGATCCACCGGGGGCGGGTGGTGACCCGCACCAGCGCGGTGCGCGAGTACTGCGACTCGGCGGCGGAGGTGGCGCTGGAGCTGCCGCGGCAGTCGCAGCGCTGAGCGCCCGGACGGGGACCGGCGGCGAGAAGGCGCCCCTCGTCCGGCCGGTCCCGCGCTCCGCGGCGGCCCGTCGGCGTACGGTCGGGATCATGCGCATTGTCATCGCAGGTGGACATGGTCAGATCGCGCTGCGGCTGGAGCGGTTGCTCGCCAAGCGCGGGGACGAGGTCGCGGGCATCATCCGCCGGCCCGGACAGGCCGGCGATTTGCTGGCAGCGGGGGCCGAGCCGGTGGTGTGCGACCTGGAGTCGTCGTCGGTGGAGGATCTCGCCCGGCACCTGGACGGCGCCGACGCGGCCGTCTTCGCGGCGGGCGCCGGGCCGGGCAGCGGCATCGAGCGCAAGGACACGGTGGACCGCGGCGCGGCCGCGCTCTTCGCGGACGCGGCCGAGACGGCGGGCGTGCGCCGCTTCGTCGTGGTCTCCTCCATGGGCGCGGACCGCGAGCCCCCCGAGGGCACCGACCCGGTCTTCGCGGCGTACCTCCGGGCGAAGGGCGCCGCCGACGCGGACGTACGGGCCCGTGCCGGGCTGGACTGGACGATTCTGCGGCCGGGCCGGCTGACGGACGATTCCGGGACGGGCCTGGTGACGCTGGCGGAGGACACCGGCCGCGGCGCGGTGCCCCGCGACGATGTGGCGGCCGCCCTCCTGGAGCTGCTCGACGAGCCGGGCACCGTCGGGCGGACGCTGGAGCTGATCAGCGGCGAGGTGCCGGTGGCGGACGCCGTGCGGGCGGTGGCGGGGCGCTGAGGCCCGCGGCGCCGCGTCAGCCGCATACGCACGCACGCGGACGCCCCGCGCATACGGACGAACGCATACGAAAGGGGCCCCTGAGCTGTATCGCTACAGCTCAGGGGCCCCTTCACACCTGTGGCGGCGCCAGGATTCGAACCTGGGAAGGCGAAGCCGGCAGATTTACAGTCTGCTCCCTTTGGCCGCTCGGGCACACCGCCAGGGTTTGCTGCCGGGAGATCCGCTCTGGGGCGGCGCTCCGTGGCAACGACGTAAACCATACCCGATGGCTGGGGGTGCTTCGCCACTCGATTCGGGAGCGCTGGATCTTGGCCGGGTGGCTAGGCTTGGCAGGCGGTCCGGAGACGGTCCGCACCCCTGACGGATCTACGTACGAGGAGCCAACTCAACATGGCCGACTCCAGTTTCGACATCGTCTCGAAGGTAGAGCGGCAGGAGGTCGACAACGCGCTCAACCAGGCCGCCAAGGAGATCTCGCAGCGCTACGACTTCAAGGGCGTGGGCGCGTCGATCGCGTGGTCGGGCGAGAAGATCGAGATGCGGGCCAACGCCGAAGAGCGGGTCAAGGCCGTGCTCGACATCTTCGAGACCAAGCTGGTCAAGCGCGGGATCTCGCTGAAGGCGCTGGACGCCGGCGAGCCGCAGGCCTCGGGCAAGGAGTACAAGATCTTCGCCTCCATCGAGGAGGGGATCTCGCAGGAGAACGCCAAGAAGGTCGCCAAGATCATCCGCGATGAGGGCCCCAAGGGCGTCAAGGCGCAGGTGCAGGGCGACGAGCTGCGGGTCAGCTCGAAGAGCCGGGACGACCTGCAGGCGGTGCAGCAGCTGCTGAAGGGCAAGGACCTGGACTTCGCCGTCCAGTTCGTGAACTACCGGTAGGAGCCCGGTTTCCGGGTGCCATGGATGGGGCGGCGCGCTTCGGCGTGCCGCCCCACCGGCGTTGGGGCGGCGTTACGGCCCTCAGGGGCGGGCTTGACCTCGATCGAACTTGAGGTTGCAGGCTCCTGGCATGACTTCTTCTCATGACGCACAGAACGCCGCCGCCCCTGTGAGCGGCGGGCGGGACGGCTTTCTCACGGATGTGTTCCCGAAGATCCGGCGGCCGGACGCCGAGGCCGTACTGATCAGCGAGTGGGACGCGGGCAGCCCCGAGGGGCAGCGGGCCGTCCTGGACGGTGTCGCCCGCGCCTGGGCCGAGACGCCGCTGCCGGCGGGCTTGCTTTCCCGGGTGCTGTTCGCCGGGACGGACGGGCGCAGCGTGCTCAACTACGCGCAGTGGACGAGCGACGCGGCGCACCGGGAGTTCGTGCGCGGCGAGAACACCGGGCTGAGGGAGCGGATCGCGGCGGTGCTGGAGGCCGCGGGGGACGTCGGCAATTCCGGGCCCACCCGCTACCGGCTGTACCGCAGCATGCTGCGGCAGGGGGAGCCGCAGACGCCGGGCTGCGTCATACGCGTCGCCTTCCGGACGACGGGGCACGACGCGGCCCGGGAGCTCGTCGACGGCCTGCTGGACGTGCTCGGCGGGGTGCAGCCGGGCAAGGGCGGGATCGCCTCGCACTTCCACATCAGCGAGGACGGCACCCGCGTCGTCAACTACAGCGAGTGGACGGACCCTGAGTCGCACGCCCGGGAGATCGGCACCAATCTGCAGCCCGGCGGCCCGGTGATGAGCTTCATCGCGAGCCTGCCGGGGGTCGAAACGCTCGGGTTCCGGCGGTATGTGACCCCCCGGGGGCTCGTACGGGCGTGACGCGGGTCCCGTAGGCCGCCCGTAGGTCAGCGGGTCGCGAACGGCTGGTCCGTGGGCACGATGTCGCGGCCGAGCGGCACCAGGGAGATCGGGATCATCTTGAAGTTGGCGATGCCGAACGGGATGCCGATGATCGTCACGCACAGGGCGAGACCGGTGACGATGTGCCCCAGGGCCAGCCACCAGCCCGCGAAGACGAACCAGATGACATTGCCGATCGCCGAGCCGGCGCCGGCGTCGTGCCGGACGACCGTCGTACGGCCGAAGGGCCACAGGGCGTAGCCGGCTATCCGGAAGCTGGCGATGCCAAATGGAATGGTAATGATCAAGACGCAGCAGATGATGCCCGCGAGGACGTAGCCGAGCGCCAGCCAGAAACCGCTGAGGATCAGCCAGAGGACGTTGAGGAGGGTTTTCATGATCGGCAGCCTTCCACGGGCACATCGGAGAATGGATCTGCCCTGCTAGACGCACCTGCCCCGGTGAATCGTTGCGGTGGTGCCCACATTCGACTGTCTCGCGCCCGTGGGGGCGCGGCCAGTTGCCGCCGGGGGCGCCGGACTCCTCGGGCGCCGGTCCCTGACGGGCCCCCGGCGTCACCGGTGGTGGTTGCCCGCCATCTGTTCGAGGCGGGTGATCCGCTCGCGCATCGGGGGGTGCGTGGAGAAGAGGCGGGACCTGCCGCCCGCGCGGAACGGGTTGGCGATCATCATGTGGCTGGCGGTCTCCAGGCGCGGCTCGGGCGGGAGCGGGAGCTGCTGGGTGCCGGCCTCCAGCTTGCGCAGGGCGGAGGCCAGGGCGAGCGGGTCGCCGGTGAGCTGGGCGCCCGAGGCGTCCGCCTCGTACTCGCGGGAGCGGCTCACGGCCAGCTGGATCAGCGAGGCCGCGACCGGCCCGAGGATCATGATCAGCAGCATGCCCACGAGGCCGGGGCCCTCGTCGTCGTCGGAACGGCCTATGGGAATCAGCCAGGCGAAGTTGACCAGGAACATCACGACCGAGGCCAGCGCGCCCGCCACGGAGGAGATGAGGATGTCGCGGTTGTAGACATGGCTGAGCTCATGGCCGATGACGCCGCGCAGCTCGCGCTCGGTCAGCAGCTGGAGGATCCCGTCGGTGCAGCAGACCGCGGCGTTGCGGGGGTTGCGGCCGGTGGCGAAGGCGTTGGGCGCCTGGGTCGGGGAGAGGTACAGCCGGGGCATGGGCTGGCGGGCGGCCGTCGAGAGCTCGCGGACCATCCGGTAGAGCTGTGGGGCCTCGAACTCGGTGACCGGGCGGGCCCGCATGGCGCGCAGGGCCAGCTTGTCGCTGTTCCAGTAGGCGTAGGCGTTGGTGCCCAGGGCGACGAGGACGGCGATGATCAGGCCCGTACGGCCGAAGAGACCGCCGATGACGATGATCAGCGCGGACAGTGACCCGAGGAGTACGGCAGTCCTGAGCCCGTTGTGCCGGCGGTGCACGGTACGCCCTCCAAACGCTGCGGCAGGGGAACCCTGTGCGTCGTTGCTCCACTCACCAGTGGACCCTTACTCACTGGTCAACGCGAGATGAACGAGCGTGGTTCCCTGGCGTGCCGGGGCGCGGAGCAGGGCAGGACGCAGAGCGTGCCGGGCGGGGGCGTACGGCCGTACGGGTGGGGCGGGGGCCGCAGGGGCCCGTCTGGGGCCCCCGCGGTCCGTGGCGCTCCGTCAGGACCGTCAGAGCGGCCGGGCCTCCGTCAGAGCAGCGCCCCGGACGCGAAGCGCAGGACGAGCTGCGGGGCGCCCGAGAGGGCGACGCCCAGGACGGCGGCGAGGGCGATGGCGGTGGCGAGGGGGGCCGGGATCCTGGGTGCCCGCTCGGTCCGGGGGGCCGCTGCGCCCTCGGGCTCCTCGGCGCCCCGGAAGAGCACCGCGGTCCACTGCAGGTAGTAGTAGAGCGCGATCACGACATTGACGGCCATGACCACCGCGAGCCAGGCCAGTCCCGCGTCGACGGCCACGGAGAAGACCGTGACCTTGGCGAACAGGCCGATGATGCCCGGCGGCAGACCGGCCAGGCAGAGCAGGAAGAAGCCGAGGGCGAGCGCCGCCAGGGGCCGCCGGGCGTACAGGCCCCGGTAGTCGGCGATGCGGTTGGCCGGGCTCGTACGGGCCACCAGGGCGGCGACGGCGAAGGCGCCGAGGTTCACGGCCGCGTACATCAGGGCGTAGGCCACGGTGGAGCCGATGGCGTGCGCCGGGTCGTGGGCGTACCCGGCGGCCGCGATGGGGACCAGGAGGTAGCCGGCCTGGCCGACCGAGGACCAGGCGAGCAGGCGTACCGCGCTGTGCGCACGGTGCGGGTCCTGGCACAGGGCCGCGACGTTGCCGACGGTCATGGTGAGCGCGGCGAGGACGGCCAGCGCCGGGCCCCAGACGTCCGCGTACGAGCCGAAGGCCTGGACCGTGACGAGGATCAGGCCGGAGAAGCCGACGGCCTTGCCGACCACGGAGAGGTATCCGGCGATGGGCAGCGGCGCGCCGACGTAGGTGTCCGGCACCCAGAAGTGGAACGGGGCGGCCGCGGTCTTGAAGGCGAAGCCGACCAGGGTGAGCGCGACACCGGCGCTCGCCAGGGTGGCCAGACGCGGGTCGGGGAGGTCGCCGAGGCCGTCCGCCACCCGGGAGAGGTACAGGCTGCCGGTGGCCGCGTACAGGAAGCTCACGCCGAGCAGCATCACGGCGGTGGCCGCCACCGAGGACAGGAAGAACTTCAGCGCCGCCTCGGAGGAGAGCCGGTCGCCGCGGCGCAGCCCCACGAGGGCGAAGGCGGGCAGCGAGGCCACTTCGAGGGCGATGACGAGGGTGGCGAGGTCCCTGGAGGCGGGCAGCAGGGCGGCGCCGGCCGCCGAGGACAGCAGCAGGAACCAGTACTCGCCCGTGGGCAGGTCGTGGTCCTTGATGGTGTCGATGGACAGCAGGGCGGTCAGCAGCGCCCCGCCGAGCACCAGGAACTGGATGACCAGGGTGAACGGGTCGGCCACATAGCTGCACACATCGGCGCTCCTGGGGAGGCAGAAGGTGCGGCGGTCGCCGTTCAGGAGGGGCAGCAGCGTCAGCGCGGCGAGCGCGAGGCCCGCCGTGGCGATCCAGCCCAGCAGCGGCTTGCGGGCCGCCGGCAGGAAGAGGTCGGCGACGAGCACCACCAGGGCGACGGTCGCGGCCAGGGTGGGCGGGGCGATGGCGAGCCAGTCGACGGACTGGACCAGAGAGGTGACCGGGCTCATCACTTACCGCCTCCGAGGAGCTGCTGGACGGCCGGATCGGTGAGGCCGAGGAGGGCCGCGGGCCACAGTCCGGCGAGGACGGTGAGGGCGGCGAGGGGAGTCCAGGCCGCGTACTCGTAGCGCGCGATGTCGGGGATGGCGGGGGCGGTGGCCGCAGCGGGGTCCCCGGGGGTGCCGTCGTCCGGGTCGCCGCCGGCGCCGAGCGGGGCGGTCGGGGCCAGGTGCGGGGTGCCGCCCATGCAGACGCGGCGGACGACGAGCAGCAGGTAGGCGGCGGTCAGCAGGGTGCCCAGGCCGGCCAGCACCATGAACGTCAGGAAGGCGGGGCGGCTCAGGCCGGCGGCCGGCCGGAAGGCGCCGAACATCGCGAGCATCTCGCCCCAGAATCCGGCCAGCCCGGGGATGCCCAGCGAGGCGACGGCCCCGAAGGCGAGCAGGCCGCCGAAGCGGGGGGCCCTGCCGTAGAGGGCGGCGCCGGTGGTGCCTGCCAGGGCGTCGAGGTCGGTGGTGCCGGTGCGGTCCTTCAGCGCGCCGACCAGGAAGAAGAGCAGGCCGGTGATCAGGCCGTGCGCGATGTTGGCGAACAGCGCGCCGTTGACTCCGGTGGGGGTCATGCTGGCGATGCCGAGCAGGACGAAGCCCATGTGGCCGACGGAGCTGTAGGCGATCAGGCGCTTGAGGTCGCCCTTGGCGCCGTTGCGTACGAGGGAGAGGCAGGCCAGCGAGCCGTAGACGATGCCGACGGCGGCGAGCGCGGCGAGGTAGGGCGCGAAGGTGTGCATGCCCTCGGGCGTGATGGGCAGCGCGATCCGCACGAACCCGTACGTGCCCATCTTCAGCAGGACACCGGCCAGCAGCACCGAGCCGACGGTGGGGGCGGCGGTGTGTGCGTCGGGCAGCCAGCTGTGCAGCGGCCACAGCGGGGACTTGACGGCCAGTCCGATGCCGATCGCGAGTACCGCCAGGAGCTGGACCGTGTGGCTGAGCTGGGCTTTCGGGCCGTTGTCAGTGGCGAGTGCGACCATGTCGAACGTGCCGGATTTCACGCCGATGAGGAGGAGGCCGAGCAGCATCACGACGGAGCCCAGCAGCGTGTAGAGGATGAACTTCCACGCCGCCGCCTGCTTTCCCGCACCGCCCCAGCGGGCGATGAGGAAGTACATCGGGATGAGGACCATCTCGAAGGCGAGGAAGAACAGCATCAGGTCGAGGACGGCGAAGGTGGCGAGGGTGCCGGCCTCCAGAGTGAGCAGCAGGGCCACGAATGCCTTGGGAGACGGGCCCGTTGGCATGTGGAAGTAGCTGTAGAGCGCGCAGAGGAAGGTCAGCAGCGCGGTCAGGACGACAAGGGGGAGCGAGATGCCGTCGACGCCGAGGTGGATACGGATGTCGAGCGCCGGGATCCAGCTGATGTCGGTGGTGGCCTGCATACGGGCCGGGTGGTCGTGGTCGAAGCCGACGGCCAGCGCGAGGGCGGCGGCGAGCACGACGCCGGTGACGGTCACGCCGTGGCGCAGGACGGCCTGGTCGGGGTTCTTGCCCCGCAGGCCGGGCGGGGCCGGCAGCAGCGCGGCGAGCGCGCCGACGAGGGGGAGGCCGACGACGCCCGCGAGGAGGAGCTGCATGGCGGTGTGATTCACGGGTCAGGCCCTCCTCAGGGTTCCGGTTCCGGCGAGGCAGGCCAGGAGGTCTGTCGGCTGGGGGTGCGGGGGTCGGGCCCCGGGGGATGGCAGCACGTCAGGCTCCCGTGCCCGTGGCGATGAGGACGGCGGCGACGGCCAGGACGAGCGAGCCGGCGAGCAGCGCGCCGAGGTAGGTCTGCACGTTCCCGGTCTGGGCGCGGCGGACGGCGGCGCCCAGCAGACGGGGGGCGGTGCCCGCGCCGCGGACGTAGGTGTCGACGACCTCGCGGTCCAGGAAGCGCACCAGCGTGGCGGCGGCGCGTACGGGCCGGACGAAGAGGACGGAGTAGACGGCGTCGAGGTGGAAGCCGACGGCCGCGTGGCGGTGCAGCGGCCCCAGGAGCAGGCGGCCGGGGTCGGCGGGATCGGCGGCGCCGGCGATGTTCCCGTACACCGGGGCGTGGGTGGCCATGGCCGTCTCCTCGGCGAGGCCGGGCGGCGCGTCCGGGTCGGCGACGACCGCGCCGATCGGGGTGCGGGCGGCGAGGGCGGTGGTGTGGCGCCAGGCGGCGTAGGTGACCAGGCCGCCGATGAGGGCGATACCGGTGCCCAGGACGGAGGTGGTCAGGGTCGGGGCGAGCGAGCGCCCGTCGAACCAGTCGGGCAGCAGGGGGGCGGTGAGGCCGAGCGCGAGGGTGGGCACGAAGAGGACCCACAGGACGGCGTTCATGACGAGCGGCTGCGGGCCGTGGTCGGGGGCTTCGACGCCCTTGCCCTTGAAGGCCAGCAGCCACAGGCGGGCGGCGTAGGCCGCGGTGAGGAGGGCGGTGAGCAGTCCGGAGATCAGTACGGTCCAGCCAGCGGCGCCGGGGACGGCGGGTACGGCCCCGGTGGTGGCGTGCTCGGCGGCGCCCAGGACGGCTTCCTTGGAGAAGAAGCCGGCGAACGGCGGGATCGCGGCGAGCGCGAGCAGCGCGACGGTGACGGTCCAGTAGGCGTCCGGGATGCGCCGGGCCAGTCCGCTCATCCGGGACATGGCGGCCAGCGAGTTGGTGCCCGCGGCGTGGATGATCACGCCCGCGCCGAGGAAGAGGAGGGCCTTGAACGCACCGTGCGTCAGGAGGTGGAAGACGGCGGCGCCGCGGTCGCCGACGGCCAGCGCGCCGAGCATGTAGCCGAGCTGGCCGACCGTGGAATAGGCCAGGACGCGTTTGATGTCGTCCTGGGCCAGTGCGGCCAGTCCGGAGCCGACCATGGTGATCGCGGCCATGACGGCGAGGACGACCAGCGCGGCCGCGGAGGCCGCGAAGACCGGGAGGAGACGGGCCACGACATAGACACCGGCCGCCACCATCGTCGCGGCGTGGATCAGCGCCGAGACCGGCGTCGGGCCGGCCATCGCGTCCGGGAGCCAGGTGTGCAGCGGGAACTGCGCCGACTTGCCCGCGACACCGCCCAGCAGGAGCAGCGCGATCAGCGTCGGGTGGTCCAGGCCGCCGTGGGCGACGGAGCCGAGGATGCCGGTGATGCGGAAGGTGCCCGCGTCGGCGGCCAGCGCGAAGATGCCGAAGAGGAAGGGGACATCGCCGAGCTTGGTGACGAGGAAGGCCTTGAGGGAGGCGGCCCGCGCGGCCTCGGTCTCCCAGTAGTGGCCGACGAGGAAGTAGGAGCAGATGCCCATGACTTCCCAGCCGACCAGCAGCAGCATCAGGTCGCCGGTGTAGACGACCAGCAGCATCGCGGAGGTGAACAGCGAGACCAGCGCGGCGTAGGAGGGGTAGCGCGGATCGTCGCGCAGATAGCCGGTGGAGTAGATCTGCACACAGGTCGCCACGACACCGACCAGGACGGCGATCAGCGCGGCGAAGCCGTCGATGTGCAGCGCCAGGTCGATGGGGATCGAGCCGGTCGGGGTGAGCCGGGTGGCGACGTCGGTGGCCGGTCCGCCGCCCTGCCCGACGGCGACGACGACGGTCAGCGCGGCCGCGGCGAGCGTCGGCAGCACGGCCAGCGGCCGTACGAAACCGGGCGTACGGCGGCCCAGGAGGAGGCCGGCGACGGCCCCGAGGAAGGGCAGGAGGGGAACGAGAACGGCGGTGGTCGTGAGCGTCACGCGGTGGCCTCCGCCTTGGTGTCCGGCAGCGGGGCCCCGTCGGCGTCGGCGCCGTCCGGCTTCTCGGCGAGGTCGCGGAGCCGGTCGATGTCGGAGCTGCCGCGGTTGCGGTAGACGAGCAGCACGATCGCCAGGCCGATGCCGATCTCGGCGGCGGCGATGGCAATGGTGAAGAGGGTGAGCGCCTGACCGGCGTGCAGGGTGTCCCGCAGCCAGACGTCGAAGGCGACGAGGTTGAGGTTGACGGCGTTGAGCATCAGCTCGACGGACATCAGCACCAGGATCGCGTTGCGGCGGGCGAGCACGCCGTACAGACCGGTGCAGAAGAGGAGGACGGCGAGGACGGCCGGATAAGCGAGGTGCATCAGCGCTGCTCCTCTCGGGGGGCGGGGGCACCGGAGGCGCCGTTCCTGAGGGCGGCCGCCGGGGCCTTGCCCTCGCCGCCCCTGCGGGACAGCACGATCGCCCCGACGAGCGCGGCGAGCAGCAGCACGGACAGCGCCTCGAACGGCAGCACCCAGTACTGGAAGAGGCTCCGTCCGGAGACTGCGGTGGAGCCCTGGGCGGCGCCGTCGAGGTTGATCCAGGTGGCGCGGAAGGCATCGACGACGACCCAGACCAGGGCGCCCGCCGAGGCGAGGGCGACCACGAGCGCGGCCCAGCGGTTGCCCGAATCGGCGTCCGGGGAGCGGCCGATGGGCGCCTTGGTGAGCATCAGCCCGAAGAGCAGGAGGACGACGACGGAACCGACGTAGATCAGTACCTGCACCCAGGCGATGAACTCGGCCGTGAGCAGGAGGTATTCGACGGCGACCCCGCCGAGCGCGACGACCAGCCAGAGGGCGGCGTGCACCAGCTGCCGGGTGGTGACGGTGATGACGGCCGCGCCGAGGGTGCCGATGCCGACGAGGAGGAAGGCGATCTCGACACCGGTGGGCGAGAGGAAGCCGTGGCTTGCGGCGGTGGCGGCGAGCGTCACGCTTCCTCCCCTGGGGTCTGCGGTCGTTCCTGGTCGTCGCCCGCGGCCTCGGCCCGGGCCGCTGCCTGCGCCTCGGCGTCGGCTGCCTGCGCTTCGGCTTCCGCTGCCTGCTGGGCAGCGAGTTTGTCCGCTGTCTTACGGGCGGCGGCGAGCTCCTTCGGCTCCTCGGCCGCCGGGTCGAGCGCCGGCGGCTCGGGCACCGTCCACATCCACTCACGCAGCTTGTCGCGCTCATGGGTCAGATCACGGATGTCCGTCTCCGCGTACTCGAACTCCGGCGACCAGAAGAGCGCGTCGAAGGGGCACACCTCGATGCAGATACCGCAGTACATGCACAGCGCGAAGTCGATCGCGAAGCGGTCCAGCACATTGCGGCTGCGCTCACGTCCGCCGGGCGCGGCCGGCGGCACCGTCTCCTTGTGGGAGTCGATGTAGATGCACCAGTCCGGGCACTCACGGGCGCACAGCATGCAGACCGTGCAGTTCTCCTCGAACAGGCCGATGACGCCGCGGGTGCGGGGCGCGAGGTCCGGCTGGACGTCCGGGTACTGCGCGGTGACCGACCGCTTCGTCATCGTCCGCAGGGTGACGGCCAGGCCCTTGGCGAGGCCGCTGCCGGGAATACCCATTACGAGATCACCACCTTCACGACGCCGGTGACGGCGATCTGGGCGAGGGCGAGCGGGATCAGGACCGTCCAGGCGAGCTTCTGCAGCTGGTCCTCGCGCAGCCGCGGGTAGGTGACCCGCAGCCAGATGACGCCGAAGGCGAGGATCGCGGTCTTCAGCAGCGTCCACAGCCAGCCCAGGCCGTCGGCGCCGAACGGGCCGTGCCAGCCGCCGAGGAAGAGCACGGCGGTCAGCGCGCAGAGCACGACGATGCCCGCGTACTCGGCGAGCAGGAAGAGGGCGAAGCGCAGTCCGGTGTACTCGGTGTACGCGCCGAAGATGATCTCCGAGTCGGCGACCGGCATGTCGAACGGCGGGCGCTGCAGCTCGGCGAGCCCGGCGGTGAAGAAGACCACCCCGCCGACGATCTGCCACGGCAGCCACCACCACTGGAAGGCCTCGACGATGCCGGGCAGCGAGAGCGTGCCGGCCGCCATCGCGACCGAGGCCGCGGCGAGCAGCATCGGCAGCTCGTAGGCGAGCAGCTGGGCGGCCGTCCGCAGGCCGCCGAGCAGCGAGAACTTGTTCGCCGAGGCCCAGCCCGCCATCAGCGAGCCGAGCACGCCGACGCCCATGACGGCCAGGACGAAGAAGATCCCCGCGTCCAGGTCCTGCCCCACGGCGTTGTGCGGCCCGATGGGGATGGCGACGAGGACGAGGAGGTACGGCAGCAGGGCGACGGCGGGCGCGAGCTGGAAGATCCGCCGGTCGGCGCCGGCCGGAACGATGTCCTCCTTCTGCGCGAACTTCACACCGTCGGCGACGAGCTGCGCCCAGCCGTGGAAGCCACCCGCGTACATCGGACCGAGCCGGCCCTGCATATGAGCCATGACCTTGTGCTCGGTCTGCCCGATGACCAGCGGGAACACCAGGAAAACGGCGAAGACGGCGAGCAGGCGCAGCGCGATGTCGAGAGCGTCGCTCATGGGGTGTCGCCTCCTGCCGGGGGTTGGGGGGTGGCTTGGCCGGAGCCTTGCTCGGGCGCCGGCTCGGTTTTGTCCTCGGGCTCGGGCTTCGGTTCGGGCTCGGGCTTCGGCTCGGGCTCGGGCGCCGGCTCGGATTTCTCCTCGGACTCGGGCTTCGGCTCAGGCTCGGGCTTCGGCTCGGGCTGAGGCTTCGGCTTGGGCTCCGGCTCCTTCTCCGGTTCCGGCTTCGGCGCCGCCTGCTTCTCCGACTCGTCGAAGGCCGGGCGCGCGTGGTGCCAGGGCGCGTCGGAGGAGCGCGCGGGCGCTGCCTTCGGCGTCGTCTCGTCGGCGGACGCCGCCGCGGCCTCGGTCGCCGGACCCGGCTCGGTCCCCGCCGCCTCCGCGGCCGCACGCTGCTGGCTCGCCGAGCCCTCGCTCACCGAGCGCGTACGGCGTGCCGGGCGCTCCGGCCGCTCGGTACGCGCCGACGCCGCCGGGGTCGCCGAGGTCGCCGGGGCTCCGGCCTCCTCCCCCGCGGCCTGCTGGCTCGCCGATCCCGCGCTCGCGGTCCGGGTACGCCGGGCCGGACGCTCGCCCGCGGCGGCACCGGCGGCACCGGCCGCACGGGCCCCGCCCGCCGCCCGCGCGCCCCGCGCCGGCCGCGCGGGCGCAGGCGGCAGCTGGCCCTTCAACGGGCCCCACTCGTTCGGGTCCGGGACACCGGGAGGCAGCATCTGACGCCGCTTGGGCCCGCCGTGCTCGGACTCCCCCGGCTCCTTCGCGCCCGGCCACGCCTTGGCGACCCGCGCCGCCAGCACGAAGTCCTTGCGCAGCGGGTGTCCCTCGAAGGACTCCGGGAGCAGCAGCGGTACGAGGTGCGGGTGACCGGTGAAGTCGACGCCGAACATCTCGTGGGTCTCGCGCTCGTGCCAGCCCGCGCCCGCGTAGACGCCCACGGCGGTGGGCAGGGCGGCCGCCTCGTGCGGGACCGTCGTCCGCACGATCAGCCGGCGGACGGTGCCCGGGCGCGCCACGTCCGCGAGGTGCGCGCAGATCCGGAAGCCGGTGCCGGGCTCGTCGACGGCGCTCAGCCAGTCGAAGTAGCTGCAGCCGAGGTCGTCGCGGGCGGCCGTCAGCGCGCTGAGCCAACCGTCCACGGGGACGTCGACGGTCAGCAGGTCGTAGGCCAGCTCGGCCGTGGCCCCCGTGCCGAAGATCTCGCTCGCCGGCCGCGGCAGCCAGCCGACCACGGGCTCGGCGGCGGGCTGCTGCTCCGCGGGCTCCACCTGCTCCTCGGGGTTCGCGGGCTGCTCGCTCTGGTCGCTCTGCTCGCTCATCGGGGCTCCTCCCCCGGTGCCGCCGGCTTCGGGGCGGGCGGGGTCACCAGGCCGCTGCGCAGCGCGGCCGCGGAGGGCCGGGCGCCGCCCTTCGCGTACCGCTCGCCCAGCGACTCGCGCGCGATCTTCTCCTGGAGCTTGAGGATGCCCTGGAGCAGCGCCTCCGGACGCGGCGGGCAGCCCGGTACGTACACATCGACCGGGATGATCTGGTCGACGCCCTTGGTGACCGAGTACGAGTCCCAGTAGGGACCGCCGCAGTTGGAGCAGGCTCCGAAGGAGATGACGTACTTCGGCTCGGGCATCTGCTCGTAGAGCCGCTTGACCGCGGGCGCCATCTTGTCGGTGACGGTGCCGGAGACGACCATCAGGTCGGCCTGGCGGGGGCCGGGCGCGAACGGGATCACGCCGAGCCGGATGAAGTCGTGGCGCGCCATGGACGCGGCGATGAACTCGATGGCGCAGCAGGCCAGGCCGAAGTTGAAGACCCACAGGCTGTAGCGGCGGCCCCAGTTGAGGACCACCTTCATCGGTTCGGGTGCGAGCCGGGCCAGGGGGCCCAGGCGCCGCGGCTCCGGCAGGAACTCGGGAGCGGCGCCCTCGGACGCGGCTGCCGGGCTGGTGGAGGCGGGGGTCACGTCCATTCCAGGACGCCCTTCTTCCATGCGTAGAGCAGGCCGACGGCGAGGAAGCCGAGGAAGATGAACATCTCCACGAGCGTCACGCCGCCGAAGCCGGGGGCGGCGAAGACCGTCGCCCAGGGGAACAGGAAGATCGAGTCGACGGCGAAGATGACGTAGAGGAAGGCGTAGACGTAGTAGCGGACCTGGGTGTGCGCCCAGCCCTCGCCTACCGGATCCACACCGCACTCGTACGTCAGCAGCTTCTCGGGCGTCGGCACGACAGGGCGCAGCAGCCGCCCGGCCCCGAAGGCCACGGCGACGAAGAGCACACCGATGACGGCGATGATTCCGACGACCGAGTAGCCCTGGAAATAGTCCGCGGCGATGGTCGTGCGTACGGTCGTGTCCGGCACGTCCGCCCCTCGCTCCCTGACTGCGCTTGTTCAACGACTTCGACGATCTGTACGGACGGGAGTCTAGGCCCTGCCCGGCCCGCCTGAGCAGCCGCGTCGTCGCCGACGGTGAGCTTGTCCGTACTTCGCCCTACCTGAGTGGCAGGCAGCGTAGACATCCCGCCCGAATGTCTCATCAGGTGTCTCACAGAGCGGGATGTCGTGCCCGTCCGCCGGGACGTCGGGCGGGAACGGGGTCAGGAGATCGGGCCGCCGTCGAAGGGGCTGCGGTTGTCGAAGGGGCTGCGGCTATCGGGGCCGTCCGGGGCCGCGGGCGCGGCGGCAGGGGCGGCAGGGGCGGCCGAGGCCTGGGGCGGCATCGGCGGGGACGCCGGGGGCTGGGGCTGCGGCGGGGCCGGTGCCCCGGTTTGCGGTCGTGTCTGGGGCGGGGCCTGGGGTGCGGGCTGCGGCGGGTAGTACTGCTGGGGCGCCGCCTGGGGCCGGTGCTCGGGCGAGGGGTGGGGCCGGGCCGGGGCCGCGGGCTGGGCGGGGACCGGGGGCTGGGCGGGGGCCTGCGTCGGCGCCTGGGCGGGCGGGTATGCCGGTGTCTGGCCGGGGGCGGGCGTCGGCGGCTGCCCCGCTGCGTACGCCGGTGCCTGGCCGGGTGCGGGTGCCGTCGTGGATGCCGTCGTAGGTGCTGTCTCCGGTGCCGTCTCCGGTGACGGCTGGTGCTGCTGACGGCGCCGGCCCGGGTCCCGCGAGGCCGCACGGTTCATCGCCTCGGCCGCGATCCGCGCCGCGGCCTCCCGCGTCCGTTCGCCGAGCAGTTCGGTGCGGATCGCCCCGCCGGCCGCCAGATGACGGTCGTACGGCAGGGGCAGCACCGCCGCGCCACCGGCGCCCAGATGCTCGGCGGCCTTGCGGACATCGACGCCGCTGTCGGGCGAGGAGTGGGTGAGCACGACCACCGTGGTCGGCAGCAGGCCGGGGTGCAGACCGCCGATCCAGTCCAGTACGGAGCGGGTGGCCGCCACGCCCTCCGGGGTCGCCGGGGTGACCAGCACCCGCGCCTGTGTGGTCACCAGCGCGGTGCGCGCCACCTCGGCGGGCAGCGTCTCGCAGTCCACGACGGTGGCCGCGAAGTGGCGGCGCAAGGACGTCATCACGACGCGGTAGGTGTCGATGTCCAGGCGGGTGCCGATGGCGCCCTGGCTGCCGGGCAGCAGCCAGCCGCCGCCCGCGAACGGCAGGAGATAGCCGGTCAGGTCCGTGATCAGCATCGACGGATCGACGATCTGCGCCAGGTCGCTGCCCGACCAGCGCACCTCGCGGGCGCCGAGGCGGTGCGGCAGCGTGCCGAGCGCCGGGTCCGCCTCGACGGCGAGCACGGGGTCGGAGCGGTAGTGCGCGAACGTGAGCGCCAGCAGGGCGGCGACGGTGGACTTGCCCGCGCCGCCGCGGATGCTGGACACGGCTATCTGCCGGCCCGTGGTCACCGGCTGCTGGATGGCGTACGCGGCCTGGGTGACGGCGGCCGTCTCGGCGGCCGGGGACGAGGCGAACACCCGGCGCAGCGCACGGCCCGCGCGCCGGGACAGGGGGTCGCCGCGGCGCGGCCTGGGCTGTCCGTCGGCCAGCTCCGGCGGCAGCAGGGGCACGGAGACGGGCGTCCTGGCCGGCAGCCCGGACCGGCCGTAGCGGCCGGGGGCGGGGGCCTGGGAGGACTGGCCGGACTGGCCGGACTGGCCGGACTGGCCGGACGCGGTCGCGGGGGAGGCAGGGGCCGGCGGGGCGGGCACCAGCTGCTGAGGCATGGGCGGGGAGGCCGGGGACGCGGCAGCCGGGGGCGCGGAAGGCGTAGTGGGTGCCTGTGCCTGTGCCTGCGAGTGTGCTGAGGGCGGTGCCGGTACGGGCGGCGGCCCACCTGGGGCGGGCACCGCGGGCGAGGGTATCGGCGCGGCGGCGGGCAGGGGCCCGGGTGCGGGCAGGGGCCCCGGTGCGGGCAGGGGCCCGGCCGCGGGTGCGGGCAAGGGCCCGGCCGCGGCCGCGGGCGCCGGCTCGGTGGCCCGTGTCGGCCCGGTGGCTCCCACTCCGGATCCCTCGGCCACTCCTGCCCCCACTCCGTTCACATCCGCTCCCGACGATGACATGTCCGCTCCACCACCCTCCGGGTCAGGACGTGCCGAACAGCAGGCCGTAGAGCCCGAAGGCCCCGAGGGCCACCGGGATCAGCGCCACCACGCTCACCGACTCGGCCAGGTCCAGCCACCGCCGCAGCCGCGCCCGCTGCGGCTCCGGCACCCGCACCGCGCGCACCGCGACCGGCAGGACGGCCAGCGCACCCAGCGTGACCAGCGCGAACGCCGGCGCCTCGCCCTCGGCGGCCCAGAGCAGCACCAGCCGTACGCACACCGCGAGGCCGGCCGCCAGCAGCACGACGACCTCCACGGCCAGCGGGTAGGCACGCGCCCGCGAGCACAGGACGACGCACAGCAGCAGCCCGGCGAGCACCGTCCACAGGCCGGGTGTCTGCACCGCGAGCACCCCCGCGGCACCGGCCGAGGCCGCCATCACGGCCGTGGTCAGGGCCAGTTCCCGGTGGGCGGCGCCCAGTGCGGCCGCCACCTGGTGCCGGCTGACCGGTGTCCCGCCGGAGCGCTGGTCGTCGAGCCGGGTCAGTCCGGCCGTCATCAGGGCGAGCCGCGGCAGATAGCCGAGGACCAGTACGGAGACGAAGCCGAGCGCGACTCCCGTACGTGCGGGGGTGGTCAGGGCCAGTCCCAGCTCCCAGGCACCCACGGCGAGCGCGACCGACGCCGCGCCTATCAGGGCGCCGCGCCCCGGCCGCGTACACGTTCCGAGGAGCGCGAGCACGGCCGCGACGGTCAGGCCCACGGCGGCGAGCCCGGCACTGCCGCCCGGAACCGCCTGCCATGCGGCGGCCACGCCGAGGGTGCCGCCGAGCAGCAACAGGGCGACTGCCGGGGCGCGCTGCCCCGTGCGTCCGGCGAGCGTGCCAAGGGCCGCGCCGGCGCCCGTGACGACGACGGCGGCAATGCCGAGCCCGAGGGCGGCGCCTTCTCCCGCGTACCAGTTGTGCGCGCAGATCCCGGCGAGCGCCCCGAGCAGCACGCTCGCCGCCACCGAGGTCCAGGTCGCGCTCCGCTCGCCCCATCCCCAGCCGCGGACGTCGAGGGGGTCGGCCGAGGCGTCGGCGAGGTCCCGCGCCGCGGAACCCGGCTGCGGCGCGGCGAAATCCGGCTTCAGCAGCCGGCCGTCGTCACTGCACGCCATCGCCACTCGCCCCTCCCGTTGTGCATCGCCACACAATACGGTCCCGCCGACGCGCCCTGTCCACCGCTGTGGATAACGAGACGGGCACCAACATGCCGCCATGCCCCGTCCCTGGCCAGGGCCTTGACCTGCGGCGGGGCGTACGCCGTGCGAAGCGGGGCGGGAGGGGCCGGGGGGCGAGGCGAGGATGGGCCGGGGTCGGGGCGAGGGTGGGGAAAACCCCACCTCCAGCACCCCAGTCACCCCATGGCACGCGGGGCCGCGGCCGGGCAGGCTGGGCGTATGACGGACAGTTCCCGGCCCAGTGCCGCCGAAGACGCCCTTGACGGCGCCTCACTCCCGCCGCCCAGAGCGCCGTTCGACGGTGCGACATGGCGGGAGATCGCCCATCTGCTGGCCAACTTCCCGTTGGGGGTCGTCGCGTTCGCGGTGCTGGTGGTCTGGCTGACGCTGGGCATCGGGCTGTCGGTCACCGTGATCGGGCTGCCGCTGCTGGCCACGGGGCTGACGGTGTGCCGGCTGTACGGAAAGCTGGAGCGGTCCAGGGCGCGGTCGCTGCTCGGGGTGCGGGTCGAGGAACCGAGCCCGCTGCGGGCGCCGGAGGCCGGGTTCTTCCCGTGGTTGTGGGCGCGCCTGAAGGACCCGGTCGCCTGGCGGCACGCGCTGTTCGCGTTCATCCGGCTGCCGTGGGCCCTCCTCACTTTCCCGGTCGTCCTCGTCTCGCTCTTCGTGGCGTGGCCGGTGCTCCCCTGGACGGCGCGCTGGCTGTCGAACGTCGACCGGGCGATGGTGCGCGGGCTGCTTTCGCCGTCGGACGAGCTGGAGCGGCGGATCGCCGAGCTGGAGTCGGACCGGGTGACGGTCACCGACACCGCGGCCGCCGATCTGCGGCGCATCGAGCGGGACCTGCACGACGGCGCGCAGGCCCGGCTGGTGGCGCTGGCCATGGGGCTCGGGCTGGCCAAGGAGAAGCTGCTGGAGGATCCGGATGCGGCGGCGGCGATGGTGGACGAGGCGCACGGCGAGGTGAAGCTCGCCCTGCAGGAGCTGCGGGATCTGGCCCGGGGCATCCATCCGGCGATCCTCACCGACCGCGGGCTGGGCCCCGCGCTGGCCTCGCTGGCCGGGCGCTGCACGGTGCCCGCGACGACCTCCGTGGACCTGGCCGAGCGTCCGGCGCCGGCCATCGAGGGCATCGCCTACTTCACCGTCTCCGAGCTGCTGCAGAACGTCTCCAAGCACAGCGCGGCGCGGCAGGCGTCCGTCGAGGTGTGGCAGTCGAAGGACCGGCTGCTGATCCAGGTGGTGGACGACGGACGCGGCGGGGCGCGGCTGGACGGCGGCAGCGGGATGGCCGGGCTCGCCGAGCGGCTGGGGTCGGTGGACGGGCTGTTCGTGCTGGATTCGCCGGTCGGCGGGCCCACGCGGGTGACGGCGGAGCTGCCGTGGCGGGCGCGGGCCGGTGCCGGGGCGCGGGCGGGTGCAGCGCCGCGGCGGGGGCCGGGGCCGAGGGGCCGCTGACCAGCCGGTTGCGGTCAACCGCAGGTCCGGGGGTGGGGAAAACCCCAGGAAAAGACTGCAAAGACCCGCATGGTGCGGGGGGCTCGGGTCGCGGAGGCTTGTCGTGGCGGAAGAACCGCCGGGCCCGCGCAGGGCCGGCAGATCACGCAGCGGCGCCGGCCCAGGACCGCATACGGCAGAACGGACGACGAGACGATGGATACCGCATACGCACCGCACCCCCGCGGCTCCCGCGTGCCCGTGGGGCTGCGCGCCCCCTTCTCCGGGCGCACCTGGCGGGAGTTCCTCTACCTCTTCCTCAGCCTCCCGATGTCCGTGGTGATGTTCACGTACGCGATAGCGGTGCTCTCGCTCGGCGCCGGTCTGCTGGTGACGTTCCTGGGCATTCCGGTGCTGGCGGGCGGCCTGGCCGGCAGCCGGGGGCTGGGCAGCATGGAGCGGGCGCGGGCCCGGGGTCTGCTGGCGCTGGACGTGGCCGATCCGGAGCCCGTACGCCCTTCGAAGCCGGGCCCGATGGGCTGGATCGGGGCCGTGCTGAAGAGCGGAGTGTCCTGGCGGCACGTCCTCTACTCCCTGCTGCACTTCCCGTGGGCGGTCTTCGCCTTCGTCTTCTCGGTGACGTTCTGGACCCTCGCGTGGGCGCTGCTGGCCTACCCGCTGTGGCGGTGGACGTTCCCCGCCTACCTCGACCAGCCGGGCATCCAGATGTGGGGCGACGGCAGCGGCAGCGGCTTCTACATGGACACCCCGGCGGAGATCTGGCTCACCAGCGGGGCCGGGCTGCTGCTCGTGCTGGCCGGGCCGTGGGTGATCCGCGGGCTGACGCAGGTGGACCGGGTGATGGTCCGCGGCCTGCTGGGCCCGTCCTCGCTCGCCACCCGGGTCTTCGAGCTGGAGTCGGACCGCGGGGTGGTGGTGGACACCGCGGCGGCCGATCTGCGCCGCATCGAGCGTGATCTGCACGACGGCGCGCAGGCGCGGCTGGTCTCGCTCGCCATGGATCTCGGCCTGGCCAAGGAGAAGCTGGCCGAGGACCCCGAGGCCGCGGCGCGGATGGTCGACGAGGCGCACGGCGAGGTGAAGGTCGCGCTCCAGGAGCTGCGGGATCTGGCCCGCGGGATACACCCGGCGATCCTCACGGACCGGGGGCTCGGCCCGGCGCTGTCGGCGCTGGCGGCGCGCTGCACGGTTCCGGTGAAGGTGACCGTGGACCTGGACCGCCGCCCGGCCGCGGCGATCGAGGGCATCGCCTACTTCACCGCCTCCGAGCTGCTGCAGAACGTCTCCAAGCACTCCCGGGCCGCGGGCGCGGCGCTGGATGTCTGGCGCACCGCGGACCGGATCATGGTGCTGGTGACGGACGACGGCCGCGGCGGCGCCCACACCGACACCGGCTCCGGTCTGGCCGGCCTGGCGGAGCGGCTCGATTCCGTCGACGGCCTGCTGATAGTGGACTCCCCGATCGGCGGTCCGACGGCCGTCACCGCCGAACTGCCCTGGCGGGGGTGACCTCGGGGGCGCCGGGGTCGGCGGGCGGCCGCGGCCGGGCCGGGACGGGGGTCCGGCCCAGGCGTGGCCGCCCGCGCGCCCTGCCCCTCCTCCGGCTCCCCCTCCTCCGGCTCTGCCTCTTCTCTTTCCCCTCACCCGTCCTCCGCGTCCGGATGCTGGAATGCTGGGGCCGGCAGGGTGGCTGTGATGAGGCATGGGGGATCTGAGCGTGGAGGCAAGAGTGCGGGTGGTCATCGCCGAGGATTCGGTGCTGCTCCGGGAGGGGCTGACCCGGCTGCTCACCGACCGCGGGCATGAGGTCGTGGCGGGGGTGGGCGACGCCGAGGCGCTGATCAAGGCGATCGGGGAGCTGGCGGACGAGGGCGCGCTGCCGGATGTGGTGGTGGCGGACGTACGGATGCCGCCGACCCACACCGACGAGGGCGTCCGGGCCGCGATCCGGCTCCGCCGGGACCATCCGGGGCTCGGGGTGCTGGTGCTCTCGCAGTACGTCGAGGAGCAGTACGCCACGGAGCTGCTGGCCGGGTCGAGCCGGGGCATCGGCTATCTGCTCAAGGACCGGGTCGCCGAGGTGCGCGAGTTCGTCGACGCGGTGGTCCGGGTCGCCGGGGGCGGCACCGCGCTGGATCCGGAGGTGGTGGCGCAGCTGCTGGGCCGCAGCCGGAAGCAGGACGTGCTGGCGCGTCTGACGCCGCGGGAACGGGAGGTGCTGGGGCTGATGGCCGAAGGCCGGACGAACTCCGCCATCGCCCGTCAGCTGGTGGTCAGCGACGGCGCGGTCGAGAAGCACGTCAGCAACATCTTCCTGAAGCTGGGCCTGGCGCAGAGTGACGGGGATCACCGCAGGGTGCTCGCCGTACTCACCTACCTCAACTCCTGACCACCTGACACTCTGTCAGATCAGCGGGACCAGGCCGTTCCACCGAGGCCCAGGGCTTTGGGCGTAGAACCAATGGAGGAGTCCGGAGCGTCATGAATAAGGGGTTACGGGGGCGATGATTTCATGACAAAACACGCCAGATCGGTGTCTCATCTTGACGTCCACCATGCGATCGACCCAGGGAAGGCCACCCTTACCCACGTACGATGGTTATGGGACAACCGTCCGGTACGACACGTCCCGAGCCCTGCCTCCGGCGGGGACGCCGCACCCCTCGAGGGAGGTCCGAAGCAGTGACCAGCCAGGTCAGTAGCCCAGCCGAGAAGACCGACGCAGCGCTAGTCGGGGAACAGCGCGCCGCCGGCACGAGCGGGCAAGGCAAGGAAGTCCGACGCCTGGACCGGGTGATCATCCGGTTCGCCGGGGACTCCGGTGACGGCATGCAGCTCACCGGCGACCGGTTCACCTCGGAAACGGCGTCGTTCGGCAACGACCTGTCGACGCTGCCGAACTTCCCCGCCGAGATCCGGGCGCCTGCCGGCACGCTTCCGGGTGTCTCCAGCTTCCAGCTGCACTTCGCCGACCACGACATCCTCACGCCCGGTGACGCTCCGAACGTGCTGGTCGCCATGAACCCGGCCGCGCTCAAGGCCAACCTCGCGGACGTCCCGCGCGGCGCGGAGATCATCGTCAACACCGACGAGTTCACCAAGCGCCCGATGGCGAAGGTCGGCTATGCGACCAGCCCGCTGGAGGACGGCTCGCTGGCGGCCTACAACGTCCATCCGGTGCCGCTGACGACGCTCACGATCGAGGCGCTCAAGGAGTTCGGGCTCTCCCGCAAGGAGGCCGAGCGTAGCAAGAACATGTTCGCGCTGGGGCTGCTGTCGTGGATGTACCACCGCCCGACCGAGGGCACCGAGAAGTTCCTGCGGGCCAAGTTCGCCAAGAAGCCGGACATCGCCGAGGCGAACGTCACCGCGTTCCGGGCGGGCTGGAACTTCGGTGAGACGACCGAGGACTTCGCGGTCTCCTACGAGGTCGCCCCGGCGACCAAGGCCTTCCCGACCGGCACCTACCGCAACATCTCCGGCAACCTCGCGCTCTCCTACGGCCTGGTCGCCGCCTCCCGGCAGGCCGATCTGCCGCTGTACCTGGGCTCGTACCCGATCACCCCGGCCTCCGACATCCTGCACGAGCTGTCCAAGCACAAGAACTTCGGCGTGCGGACGTTCCAGGCGGAGGACGAGATCGCCGGTATCGGCGCGGCGCTCGGCGCGGCGTTCGGCGGCGCGCTCGCGGTGACGACCACGTCCGGCCCGGGTGTGGCGCTGAAGTCGGAGACCATCGGTCTGGCGGTCAGCCTCGAACTGCCGCTGCTGATCGTGGACATCCAGCGCGGCGGGCCCTCGACGGGCCTGCCGACCAAGACCGAGCAGGCCGATCTGCTGCAGGCGATGTACGGGCGCAACGGCGAGGCACCGGTGCCGATCGTGGCGCCCAGGACCCCGGCCGACTGCTTCGACGCGGCGCTGGACGCGGCCCGTATCGCGCTCACGTACCGCACCCCGGTCTTCCTGCTCTCCGACGGCTATCTGGCCAACGGCTCCGAGCCCTGGCGGATCCCCGACGTCGACGAACTCCCCGATCTGCGCGTCCAGTTCGCCTCCGGCCCCAACCACGAGCTGGCGGACGGCACGGAGGTCTTCTGGCCCTACAAGCGCGACGCGCAGACGCTGGCCCGCCCCTGGGCGGTGCCGGGCACGCCGGGCCTGGAGCACCGTATCGGCGGCATCGAGAAGCAGGACGGCACCGGCAACATCTCCTACGACCCCGCCAACCACGACTTCATGGTGCGCACCCGCCAGGCGAAGGTCGACGGCATCGAGGTCCCGGACATCGAGGTCGACGACCCCGCCGACGCGGACGGCCGCGGCGCCAGCACCCTGGTCATCGGCTGGGGTTCGACGTACGGGCCGATCACCGCGGCGGTACGGCGCGTGAGGGGCGCAGGGGAGCGCATCGCGCAGGCCCATCTGCGCCACCTCAACCCCTTCCCCCGGAATCTCGGGGACGTCCTGGCGCGTTACGAGAAGGTGATCGTGCCGGAGATGAACCTCGGGCAGCTCGCCACTCTGCTGCGCGCCAAGTACCTGGTGGACGCGTGCTCGCACACCCAGGTCAGCGGAATGCCGTTCAAGGCCGAGCAGCTCGCGGAGGTCTTTAAGGAGGCCATCAATGACTGAGACGATCTCGGAGAGGTCCTCGCAGATCGAGGCGCTCTCCCTGGTGCCCAAGGCCGAAGCCAAGCAGTCCATGAAGGACTTCAAGTCCGATCAGGAAGTGCGCTGGTGCCCCGGCTGCGGTGACTACGCCGTCCTCGCCGCCGTGCAGGGCTTCATGCCCGAGCTCGGGCTGGCGAAGGAGAACATCGTCTTCGTCTCCGGCATCGGCTGCTCCTCCCGCTTCCCGTACTACATGAACACCTACGGGATGCACTCCATCCACGGCCGCGCCCCGGCCATCGCCACCGGCCTGGCCTCCTCCCGGCGTGACCTCTCCGTCTGGGTCGTCACGGGCGACGGCGATGCGCTGTCCATCGGCGGCAACCACCTCATCCACGCCCTGCGGCGCAACGTCAACCTCAAGATCCTGCTGTTCAACAACCGGATCTACGGTCTGACCAAGGGCCAGTACAGCCCCACCTCCGAGCTCGGCAAGATCACCAAGTCGACGCCGATGGGCTCCCTGGACGCGCCGTTCAACCCGATCTCGCTGGCGCTCGGCGCCGAGGCCTCCTTCGTGGCCCGCACCGTCGACTCCGACCGCAAGCACCTCACCTCGGTGCTGCGCGAGGCCGCCGCCCACCCGGGCACGGCCCTGGTCGAGATCTACCAGAACTGCAACATCTTCAACGACGGCGCCTTCGAGGTCCTCAAGGACAAGGAGAAGGCCCAGGAGGCCGTCATCCGCCTGGAGCACGGGCAGCCGATCCGCTTCGGCGCACCGGCCCCCGACGGCCTCGGCTCCAAGGGCGTGGTCCGCGACCCGGCCACCGGCGACCTCAAGGTCATCGACGTGCTGGAGGAGGGCACGGACGGCGTGCTGGTGCACGACGCGCACAGCCCCTCGCCCACCACGGCCTTCGCGCTCTCCCGGCTCGCGGACCCCGACACCCTCCACCGCACCCCCATCGGTGTGCTGCGCAGTGTCGACCGGCCGGTCTACGACACCCTGATGTCCGACCAGCTGGACACCGCCGTCGAGCAGCAGGGCAAGGGCGACCTCGCGGCGCTGCTGACCGGCAACGACACCTGGACGGTCGTCGGCTGACGAACGGCCGCGGCCCGCCCACGGGCCGTGGGCAGGCGCGGGTGCACCGCCCGGATGCCGCTGCGGGTGTCCGTACGGGAACGTCTGACGGCGTCTCCGTACGGGCACCCGCTTGCCGCCCCGCGGCTCGGCCCCGTCGGGCGCGGGCCCGGCGCGTCCCTTCTGCGCGTCCCGTACGGGTGCCATGCTGGCGGCCTCCAACCGCCAGGAGGCACGGCATGAGCATCGTCGTCACCGGCGCCACCGGGGCGCTCGGCCGACTGGTCATCGAGGAGCTGCTCAGGCGCACCGCGCCGGGCGGGATCGTCGCGGTCGCCCGCGACCGGGCCAGGAGCGCGGACCTGGCGGCCGTCGGCGTCGGGATCAAGATCGCGGACTATGGCCGGCCCGAGACGTTCGAGGGGGTCTTCGCGGCCGGCGACCGGGTGCTGCTGATCTCCGGGAACGAGGCCGGTCGGCGCGCCGCCCAGCACCGCGACGTGATCGACGCCGCGCGTGAGGCGGGCGTGGGGCTGCTGGCGTACACCAGCGTGCTGGGCGGCCCGACCGCCACGTTCTCCCTCGCCGAGGAGCACATCGCCACCGAGCAGGCGCTGCTCGCGTCCGGTGTGCCGTACTGCCTGCTGCGCAACGGCTGGTACCACGAGAACTACACCGGGGCGCTGGCCATGACGCTCAAAACCGGCGCCGTGGTCGGCAGCGCCGGCGAGGGCCGGGTGGCCTCCGCCGCGCGCCGGGACTATGCCGAGGCGGCCGCCGTCGTGCTCACCGGCAGCGGCCATGAGAACTCGGTGTACGAGTTGAGCGGCGACACCGCCTGGACGATGGCGGAGTACGCGGCCGAGGTGTCCCGGCAGACCGGCCGGCGGATCCCGTACCGCGATCTGCCCCAGGAGGAATATGTGGCGCTGATGGTCGAGGCGGGGGTGCCGGCGCTGGGCGCGCAGATGGTCGCCGACGCGGACGCCGGGATCGCGCGCGGCGAACTGGCGGCGACACCCGGCGACCTCTCCCGGCTGATCGGCCGCCCGACCACGCCGCTCGCCGACGCGATCGCGGACGCGCTGCAGCGGCTGCCGGCCTGAGGCGGCTGCACACTGACCCGGCTGCCGGCCTGACCCGGCTTCCGGTACGGCGCGTGCCGTAGGCGGCTCCCGTACCTCGGCGGCGACCGGCCCGGACCGGCTCCCCGCCGCCGCCCTCCCCCTCCCCACCCTGCAATGTCATGACCGTCTCTCCCTACACACATGACAGCGCGGGTACTACGGCGCTACCTTCATCAGGGTTGACGAAGCACCATCAGGAGGGTCCCCTTGCAGCATCGAGCCGATCAGCGTGCCGGACTCGCCTACGGCCTCACCGCCTACACCCTGTGGGGGCTGCTGCCGCTCTACTGGCATCTGCTGGGCACCGTCGCACCGTCGGAGATCCTGGCCCACCGGATGGTGTGGTCGCTGCCCGTCGCCGTCGTCATCCTGGCCGTGCTGCGCCGCTGGGCCTGGATAGGTCCGCTGCTGCGGCAGCCCAAACGGCTCGGGCTGGTGCTGGTCTGCGCCGTGGTCATCTCCATGAACTGGTTCCTCTACATCTGGGCGGTCAACGCCGGGCATGTCCTGGAGGCGTCGCTCGGCTACTTCATCAACCCGCTGGTCAGCATCGCCTTCGGCGTACTCGTCCTGCGCGAGCGGCTGCGGCCGCTGCAGTGGACGGCGGTGGGCGTCGGCACCCTGGCCGTCGTCGTGATGACCGTCGCCTACGGCAAGGTGCCGTGGATCGCGCTCGGCCTGGCCCTCTCCTTCGCGACGTACGGGCTGGTCAAGAAGGGCATCAAGCTCGACGGCATCGAGGGCTTCAGCGCCGAGACGGCCATGCAGCTGCTGCCCGCGCTGGGTTTCCTGATCTTCCTCGGGGTCCGGGGGGAGTCCAGCTTCACCGGCGGCGGCGTGGGTCAGGCGCTGCTGCTCTCGGCCTGCGGTATCGCCACCGCGGTGCCGCTGATCTGCTTCGGCGCCTCGGCGGTGCGGCTGCCGCTGACCGTGATCGGGATGATGCAGTACCTCGCCCCGACCTTCCAGTTCCTGCTGGGGCTCACGGTGTTCCACGAGACGATGCCGCCGGAGCGCTGGGCCGGGTTCGCGCTGGTGTGGCTGGCCCTGGTGGTGCTGACCTGGGACGCGCTGCGGACCGCGCGGCGGGCGCGGGCGCAGCTGGCCACCGCCGCGGCACGCGCGGGCGAGGCGGCCGCGCACGAGGCGCTGGCCCGGCCGGCGGCGCAGACCGCCACCGGGCAGCTCCCCGGCCTCAAGCCGTGATGTCCCGGGTGGTGAACCGCGCCCAGGCCGCCGCGCCGAACACCGCCGCATACAGCGCCTGCAGACCGAGGTTCTTCTGCAGCTGGTCCCAGTAGACGGGGTCGCGCAGCAGGTCCGCGAAGGACAGCCAGTAGTGCGGGAAGAGGTACGGCTGGATGGCGTCCAGCTGAGGGATGGTGTCCAGGATCTGCACGGTGATCAGCAGCCCCACCGTGGTCGCCATGGCGGCGATACCGCTGCCGGTGAGCGTCGATATGAACAGGCCGACGGCGGCCACCCCGGTCAGGGACAGCGCGACCGCGAGCGCGATGGCCAGCGCCCGCAGCAGCCCGTCGCCGAAGGAGACGGTCGTACCGGAGAGCAGGGTGACCTCGCCCAGGGGGAAGAGCAGCGCGCCGGTCGCCAGCGCCGAGAGCGCCACGACCAGGGTTCCCACCAGGCAGAACGTGATGACCGTGGCGTATTTGACCAGCAGCAGGCGGGTACGGCCGGCAGGGGCGACGAGGAGGTAGCGCAGCGTCCCGCCGTGCGCCTCACCGGCTATGGAGTCGCCCGCGATCACTCCGACGGACATCGGCAGAAAGAACGGCAGGGTCACGGCGAGCGAGGTGAAGACCAGGAAGAGGCCGTTGTGGGTGACCTGGGAGATGAACGCCGGCCCGCCCTCACCGCCGCCGGCCGATCCGCCGTCACCGGTCTCGATCCTGACGGCGATGCCGACCAGGACCGGGACGCCCGCGAGCACCGCCAGCAGTGCCAGGGTGCGCCAGCGCCGGAACGTCGTGGTGATCTCGCTGCGCAGCAGCCCCAGCGACCACAGCGGTCGGGGCCGGCGCGGCGCCGCCTCAGCCTGCGACATCGAAGCCCTCCCCGGTCAGCTGCACAAAGACGTCCTCCAGCGAGACGCGTTCGGTGCCGAAGGCGCGGACCCGGACCCCGGCGTGCACCAGGGCGGCGTTGAGGTCCGCCAGCTCCAGGGGCGGCCGGTCGCCCCGCCGGTCCGAAGGGCCGCCCGGCAGCTCGCCCGTCACCCGGTCACCGGTGACCTGAAGGCCGGTCACGCCCTGTTCCTTCAGCACCCGCGCCGCGTCCGCCGCATCCGGGGTCGTCACCGCCAGCAGGCCCTGGCCGCGCGGGCCGAGGACCGTGGCGGACAGGTCGGCGACCGTGCCCTGGGTGATCAGCCGGCCGCGGGCCATCACCGCGGCGTGGGTGCAGACCTGCTCGATCTCGTCGAGGAGGTGGGAGGAGAGGAAGACGGTCGTGCCGTCCGCCGCGAGCTCGCGGATCAGGGTGCGGATCTCCCGCATGCCCTGCGGGTCCAGACCGTTGGTCGGCTCGTCGAGCACCAGCAGCTCGCGGGGCCGGAGCAGCGCCGCGGCCAGTCCCAGCCGCTGCTTCATACCGAGGGAGTAGGCACGCGCCTTCTTCCCGGCCGCGGCGGCCAGGCCCACCCGTTCCAGCGCGCCGCCGACCCGCGCCGTACGGGTACGGGGGTCGGCGCCCGGGTCTGCGGCGTCGAAGCGCCGCAGATTGTCGCGGCCGCTGAGGTAGCCGTAGAGCGCCGGGCCCTCGATGAGCGCGCCGACCTTGGGGAGCACCCGGCGGCCCGCGGCGGGCATCGGCTGCCCCAGCACCCGGGCACTGCCGGCGGTCGCGTCGATCAGGCCCATCAGCATGCGGATGGTGGTGGTCTTGCCGGAGCCGTTGGGCCCGAGGAAGCCGAAGACGCTGCCGCGCGGTACGGCCAGATCGAGGCCGTCGACGGCGAGCTGGCCGCCGCGGTAGGCCTTGGTCAGCCCCCGCGTCTCGATCGCCTGGTCCCCGGCCGGCGGGTGCGCGGAGGCGTCCGGGCCCGCGGGCGGGCGTGCGCCGGCGGCCCCCGGGGCGGGCGGCTGTGGCATCGGCTCCCCCAACGTCGTGCGGATGGCCCGTAGGGGGCGCCGCGCCGCCCGCGGAAGGGTGGCGCGGCGCTCCCTCTTGCTGCGGTGGCCCGTTACTTGGCGGCGTTGGCCGCGTCGATCAGGGCCTGCTTGTCGACGGCGCCGACGTAGATCGTGCCGTTGTCCGTTATCAGGGCGTTGACCAGGCGGGTGCTGAAGATCCGGCCGGATCCGAAGGAGCCGCTGGCCTTGTCGCCGAAGCTGTCGAGGAACTTGCCGGCGTCGCCGCCGGGGCCCTGGTCCTTGCCGGACGGCAGGCCGGAGCCGGCGCCCTTGATCGTGGCGATGGACGTCCAGCCCTTGCCGATGACGTTCAGCCCGCCCAAGTCCTCCTTGGCGCCCGCCCTGCCCTTGTGGGGCGTGAAGTCCTTGAAGTCCTTGGCGTGTTCGCGCCCGGCCTTGGCCTGCTCCTTGTCGCCGTCGACGACGTCGGCGCCCTTGGGCGGGGTGAAGGAGAACAGGCTCGCGGCGGGCTTGGCGAAGTCGACATCGGTGAAGCCGACGTCGATGGCGGCCGCGCCGCCGCTCTTGGGGGTCAGGGTGAACTTCAGCGGGACGCCGTTGGCGGCGTCCACCGCGACCCGGATCGAGCCGACCGTGGAGGCGGCCTGCTTGGGCTTGATCAGCAGCTGGTAGGCGTCCCGCCCGGCGACCTTGGCCGTGCCGTCGACGGTGACCGAGGTGGTGTCCCCGGCCGCCTCGAGGGCCTGCTTCGCCAGGTCCTGCGGCGTGGCGTTCTTCAGGTCCTTGGGGAGGTCCTTGGGCGCATGGCCCCGCTTGCCGTGCGAGCCGGCGTCGGGCGCGGTGCTGTGGACGGCGGTGTTGCTGCCGCTGTCGTAGGCCCACACGTCCTTGCCGTTGTGGACGAGGCTGTACTCGGCGGACTTGTCGACGATCGACACCCGCTGCTTGTCGGGGCCGTCGGCGGCGACGCGGAGCGTGTGCGCACCGGACGCCAGCTCCATCAGCTTGCTCTGAGGCGACGCGGACGCGCCTTCCCCGCCCTTCTCGCCGCCCTGGCCGCCGCCGAAGCCGCCGGCGCCTCCGGCCATGCCCGGCAGGGCCGGCAGACCGAGGTCCGTGGTGACCCGGACCGTGCCGGAGAGCTGCTGGACATCCGACTTGGCGATCTTGGCTATCAGCTCCTGCGCCGAGATCTTCGGCAGGTCGGGAGAACCGCCGGCGAACGCCGGGACCAGTCCGATCGTGGCCGCCGCCACTCCCGCCACCGCGACCGGCACGGCGTACCGCACGGCCTTGCGGCGCTTCGGGGAGTGTCCCCCGTCCCCTTCGGTGACCTCTGTCGGTTCGTACCGTGGCATCTGCCTACCTCCGTCGTATGCGGCGGTTGCTGCGCTGCCCACTCGCCCACCCCTGGGGCTCATTTTGACCCGTCCGCCGCGTTCTGGTGCTTTCCATCTCACCAAATCGACCGGCGCATGGCGTCAGCCCGCGGGCGCAACTCGTCGTACTGCTGAGGTATGACGCCGGGTCATCGCACGGCGCTGCACGTACGTCGGGAGTCTGACCGATCCCTAGGGGACAGGCGGAAAGTCCCTCAGGGTTCGGCCCGTCCGGATCATCCGGCCCGGTGCACCACCGCGTCGCACAGCCCCTCCAGGGCCGACTTGGCCGGGCACGTCGCCAGCGGGGCGAGCATCGCGCGGGCCTCCTCGGCGTAGCGCACGGTGTCGCGGCGGGCCTCTTCGAGCGCCGGGTGGGCGCGCAGGCCGGCCAGCGCCTCGGCGTGCCGGGCGTCGTCGGTGAGGTCGCCGGCCAGCAGCTCGCACAGCGCGCGGTCCTCCGGCGTGCCGGAGGGGCTCTCGGCCCGCGCCCGCAGATGCAGCACGGGCAGCGTCGGAATGCCCTCGCGCAGGTCCGTACCGGGGGTCTTGCCCGATTCGTGGGAGTCGCTGGCGATGTCGAGGACGTCGTCGGCCAGCTGGAAGGCGGTGCCCAGCCGCTCGCCGTACTGGGTGAGGATGTTGACCGTCGACTCCTCGGCGCCCGACATCATCGCGCCGAAGCGGCATGCGACGGCGACCAGCGAGCCGGTCTTGCCGGCGAGGACGTCCAGGTAGTGGTCGACGGGGTCCCGGCCGTCGCGCGGCCCCGCGGTCTCCAGGATCTGGCCGGTCACCAGGCGCTCGAACGCCTCCGCCTGGATCCGGACCGCCTCGGGGCCGAGATCGGCGAGGATGTGCGAGGCGCGGGCGAAGAGGAAGTCGCCGGTCAGGACGGCGACCGAGTTGCCCCAGCGGGCGTTGGCGCTGGCCACGCCGCGGCGCACATCGGCCTCGTCCATCACGTCGTCGTGGTAGAGCGTCGCCAGATGCGTCAGTTCCACGACGACGGCGGAGGGCACCACGCCCGGGGTGTGGGGGTCGCCGAACTGGGCGGCCAGCATCACCAGCAGCGGCCGGAATCGCTTGCCGCCCGCGCGCACGAGATGCTGCGCGGCTTCGGTGATGAACGGCACGTCGCTCTTGGTGGCCTCCAGCAGGCCCTCCTCGACAGCCGCCAACCCGGCCTGGACATCGGCCTCAAGAGCCTGGTCCCGCACGCTCAGCCCGAAGGGCCCGACGACGGTCACGAGGGGTACTCCTGTCTGCTGACGATCAAACTGAATGTCGATCTGTCGCTGTCTCCACCATTGGCCAGCGTATCCGGTCGCAGTTCGATCACCGTGAGCGCCTGCCCCCCGAACCACCCGGGAAGCACAGCGAGCCGCCGCCCGGCACGCTGCGGATCACCCTTTGATGCGGATTTGACGCCGGACAACAGGGATACCGCAGGCACACGATTCCCCGCACGCCCCATCAGCCACACACATGCCCCCTGGGCCGGATACCCGCGCGGAGCACACGCTCTTCGGCCATCCTCGCGCGCCGCTCACCGCCGCTCACCGCCGCTCACCGCCGCTCACCGCCACCCGCCACGGACCGGCGCGCGGGCGATCACCACCGTCGCCCGGCCCGAACGGGCCACGGCCCGGCCGTACGGATCACCGCCGGTGCGAAATCACCACGGACCACGGCGACTTCCGCGCCGCCGCCATGCCGCCGCCCTGCCGCCGGCGGACGGGGCGCCCGAGGCACCACCGGGCGGCAGGCCGCCAGCAGCCCTAAGCGTCCGTATACGCCCCGCGGTCACGCGCCGCCCCCGTGGTCACGCACCGCCTCGTGGTCACGTGTACTCCCGCCGGCTCACCCGTACGCCCGCGCCACCGCCCGCGCCAGCCGTGGCGAGGCGAACCCCGTACCGCAGACGAAGCGCATCACCGGGCCGAACGAGGCGGCCGCCGGCAGCCCCGTGAAGTACAGCCCCGGTACCGACGAGCCGAAGCCGGCGTCCAGCAGGGGCCCGCCGGCCCGTGCCACGATCCCGGTCCGCAGCCCCTGGCCCAGGAAGTCCAGCGCCGCCAGATCCATCCGGTAGCCAGTCGCCGCCAGCACATGGTCGGCGGCGAGCTCCCCGCCCTGCCCGTCGGCACCGCGCAGCGCCAGTACGGGGCGGCCGTCACGGACCGTCGCCCGTACGATCCGCCGGCCCTGCGTCACCTGCACCCGGCCCGCGAAGCGGTCCCGCAGCCACCAGGCGCCCAGCGGGCCGAGCACCCGGCGCACCAGATACCGCCGCAGCGGCACCGGCAGCCGGCGGAACCCGCCGGCGTGGTACGTCAGCGCGTACAGCGACCAGGCATTGCCGAACGGGGACGGCGGCCGCAGCCGCGGCTGACGGTCCGGCGGCGCGCCGAAGCCCACCGCCGCGGGCCGGCGCGCCACCACCCGTACGGACGCCGCGCCCGCCTCGGCCAGCAGCACCGCGCTCTCCAGGGCCGACGGCCCGTCCGGGACCGCTGCGGCCAGCTCCGGTGGCAGGTGCGCCAGACCGTCCAGCCCGGTGGCGACGACCACGGCCCGCGCGCCGAACTGCTCACCGCTGTCCAGCTTCAGCTCGAAGCCGTCGGCCCGCCGGTCGACCGAGACCACCCGGACCTGCTCCAGGTCGGGCACCAGCCGCTGCTGCACCCACTGCCCGTACCGGACGAACGTCTCGACGGGGACGAGGTCCCAGTCCGACTCGTAACGGCGGCCCTCCCCCACGGCCGCGCAGTGGTCGCCGAGGGTGTGCCCGGCCTGCGGGGTGTGGATGCTGGAGGCCGCCGGCGTCGACTTCAGCAGCATGCCCACGGGCATCTGCTCGTGCCAGCTCGCCATGGGGCGGCCGAAGACCCGCACCGGCAGGCCGCGCGCCCGTAGGTGCGCGGCCGTCGACAGGCCGTACGGGCCGGCCCCGATGACCGCGACCGGAGTGCTCACTTCGGTCCCTCCCCTTGCCTCGGTGGTGCGTCGGCCCCCGCCCGGCGAACCGCCCGGCGCAGCTGCATCAGGTGTCTGGCGCCCGGTCCGGCGGACCGGGCGAGCATGGTGAAGAACTGCAGCGGGTCGTCACCGGCGAACCACGCCAGTTCGGTGCCGGAGGCCCGCGCCGGTGCGTGAGGGGCACGGGAGTCGCTGCGCCGGTAGGCGAACAGCGCGGGCAGATCGACGTTCTCGACGACGAAGCGGTGGCCCGCCCGCTGGGCGCCTTCGGGGACGGTGCGCCCGGTGAGATCCAGATGCTGGGCGCGTACGACATCGACCCCGACGGTGTTCTCGAAGAGCCGGAACTGCGCGCCCATCCGCGGATTGAAGTCGAGCAGCCTGTACCGGCCGTCGCGCCGGTCGAACCGCCAGTCCAGGTCGGCGATCCCGGTGAACCCGATCCGTTTGATGAAGTCGGTGGTCATCCGGGCGAGTTCGGGGTTGTCGACGACGTACGCACAGGCCGTCATGCCGGCGTGCGGCGGCCAGGAGCGCACCTTGACGCCGGTGAACAGCGTCAGCGGCGCGCCTCCCGCCACCAGCCGGTCCGGTTCCTCGCGCCCGGTGGTCGGCCAGACGAACCGGCCGCGGAGATAGCGGGAGGACGCCGCGGGAGTGAAGCGGTCCTCCGTCACGGCGTACATGGGCACCCCGAGCCGTCCCAGGCTCCGGATGGCCCCCACGCCACCGTGATGCAGGGGTACGCCCCGACCTTCAGGACCAGCCCCGGAACACTCCGGTCGACCGCGAGCCGTGCACCACTGCGCGCCACGTGTCCCCAAACGGAACGGTCCCCGCCCGGCCCGTGCCAGGAAAGGAAGCTAGGCCCGAATTGCGTAGTGCGACAAGGCTTTTCCGGACATTGCCGAGACTTGGGGCGTACGCGGCCGTGCGGAATCCGGCCGGGTCCCTACACATACCCGCGCCCGCGCCCCGCGGCCGTCGCGCCGAGCGGGCCCGGCCGGGCAGCACGACCGGCCGGCGCAGCGGCCCAGCGGCTCGCCGGCCCCGCACGCCCGGCCGGCGCAACCGCCCACGCGAGTTATCCACAGGCCACTTCACCGCGCGGGGCCCGGCCGTACTCTGATCGACAGAGCCACCGGCCGGGGACGCACCAGCACCCGGCCGGCCCGGCCGCCCACCGGCGACGACGAACGCGAGGAGCTGTCCATGCCCGAGCAGAGCCCGTTCGAGCTGGCGGAAGGCGATCCCTTCGGCCCGCACAACCTCCCCTACGGCGTCTTCAGCACCACCGACGCGCCCGGCCAACACCGCATCGGCGTCCGCTACGGCGCCCATGTCCTCGATCTGAGCGCACTGCCCAGCGCCCTGCCCGCCGCCATCCATCCGTACGCCGAGCTCCTCACCGCGCCGACGCTCAACCCCCTCCTCGCCGCCGGCCGCCCCGTCTGGCAGCAGATCCGCGCGGCCGTCCACACCGCGGTGACCGACCCCGCCCACCGCGACGAAGTGGCGCCGCTGCTCCACCCGTTGGACGAGGTCACCCTGCACCTCCCCTTCGAGGTCGCCGACTACGTCGACTTCTACTCCAGCGAGCACCACGCCACCAACGTCGGCCGGATCTTCCGCCCGAACGACGCGGCACTGCCGCCCAACTGGAAGCATCTGCCGATCGGTTACCACGGCCGCTCCGGCACCGTCGTCGCCACCGGCACCCCGGTGGTGCGGCCCAACGGCCAGCGCAAGGCCCCCGCGGACGAGGCGCCGACCTTCGGCCCGTCCGCCCGCCTCGACATCGAGGCCGAGATCGGCTTCGTCGTCGGCACGCCCTCCGCGCTCCACGAGCCCGTCGGCCTGGACGCCCTCCGCGACCACGTCTTCGGCGTCTGCCTCGTCAACGACTGGTCCGCCCGCGACATCCAGGCCTGGGAGTACGTGCCGCTCGGCCCGTTCCTCGGCAAGTCCTTCGCCACGTCCGTCTCCGCCTGGATCACCCCGCTCGACGCCCTCGACACCGCCCGTACGGCACCGCCCGCCCGGGACGTAGCGCCGCTGCCCTACCTCGACGACTCGGGCGCGGAGCCGGGCGGCATCGACATCCGCATCGAGGTGCGCATCAACGACGAGGTCGTCTCCCGGCCCCCGTTCGCCAGCATGTACTGGACCGCCGCCCAGCAGCTGGCCCATATGACCGTCAACGGCGCCTCCCTCCGCACCGGCGATCTGTTCGCCTCCGGCACGGTCTCCGGCCCCGACCCCGACCAGCTCGGCTGTCTGCTCGAACTCACCCAGGGCAAGGGCCCCTACCTCCAGGACGGCGACGAGGTCACCCTCACCGCCTGGGCCCCGGGTCCCGACGGCGTCCGGATCGGCCTGGGCGAGGTCACCGGCCGCATCCTGCCCGCACCCACGGTCCCGCTCCCCCAGGCAAGGTGACCGCAGCGCCGCTCACCTTCCCCGAGGACCCGCTGCCCGCCCGCGCCCCGGTCCGCGGACAGCCGCTGAACAAGCCCGGGTTCCTGCGGTGGCACGGGGAGCACGGGTAGCACGGGTAGCCGGGGAGGCGCTGGTGGCGGGCCTGACGGCGGACGGGCGGATCACGGCTGGGCGGATCGCTGACGGGAGGATCGTGGCCAGGCGGATCGCGGCGGGGCGGATCGCGGTCAAGCGGATCGCGATCGCGGTCAGACGGATCGCGGTCGAGCACGGCGACCACGTAGCGGTGCCCAGCCGCGGCTTCTGGCCGACCCGGACTCGGCGGTGCCCTGGCAACGCTTCCGGTCCCGGCTAAGGGCGGCAGGGGCGTCCAGGGGCTGGCCCAGCGCGGATGCCGCGGAGTGCGTTGGGCGCGCCGTCCTCCGTGGTGGCGGGGCGGGGATGGCGATGTGGCGATGCCCTTCGCTGGGGGATGCTGCGTGGGCAGTGGCAGCGGCGTCGGTGTGGCGGCGTGCGCTGGGGCAGGCGTAGGCGTGGCGGCGTGCGCTGGGGCGGAGGGGGAGGGAGGGGCGGGGGCGGGGGGGGAGGCCCCCCAGGGAAGCGGAAGCGAACAACCAGGCCTCCCCCGCCCCTCCCCCGCCCCCCCAGCCCAGCCCCACACCCACCCCCACACCATCGCCGCACCCACACCCCCACCCACACCCACACCCACCCCATCACCACCCCCTTCGCCCCCACCTACCCCTTTCGTCGCCTCCCCGCGTCACAGCCCCACACCAAGTCCGTACCGGCGCTGCGGCAATCCTCGGTGACGGATCGGAGAGGCGTGGGGGCGCTGCTAGCCTCACGTTTCCTGTCCCACAACGGAGGAGACGTACGTGCGCAAGGCAGCGCAGATCGCCGGGGCGGCGGCCATCGCCGCGATGCTGCTCAGCGGTTGCGGAAGCAGCGGCGGCAACGACAGCGACAGCAAGCCGAGCAAGACGCCGGAGGCCGCGCCGTCGACTCCGGGAGAGGCCGACAAGCCCGCGAGCCCCACCGCGGTGGAGGGCGCCTGGAAGACCGGATCGGGCAGCAGCCCGCAGATCCTTGTGATCAGCAAGGGCACGGTCGCGCTCAGCAACGGCCACAAGGCCGCCTGCCTGGGCAAGGTCCAGGAGATGGCCGGAATGACCATGGCCGTGATCAAGTGCACCGACGGGGACACCACCCGCACCATGGGCACCCTCAAGCCCGGTTCGGACGGCAAGACCCTGACCGTCGACTGGAAGAACGGCCCCACCGAGAAGTACACCAAGTCCACCGACGGCAGCGTGAAGATCCCCGACATGCCCGAGATGCCGAGCATGCCCAAGAGCTGACCGCCGGCCCGCACGGAAGCGGCCGCCGCCCGGGCCCGCATGGGCTCCGGACGGCGGCCGTTGTGCGTGCCGCGCGGGCGCTGCTCAGCGCACGAAGACCCCCGCCTGCCCGGCGAGGTCGAGGAAGTACTGCGGCGCCAGACCGAGCACCAGCGTGGCCGTGACGCCGATGGCGATGGCCGTGGTCGTCAGCGGGCTGGGGACCGCGACGGTCGGGCCGTCCGCCTTGGGCTCGTTGAAGAACATCAGCACGATGACGCGGATGTAGAAGAACGCGGCGATGGCGGAGGAGATGACGCCGACCACCACGAGCCAGCCGGCGCCGCTCTGCGCCGCCGCCTTGAAGACCGCGAACTTCCCGGCGAATCCGGAGGTCAGCGGGATGCCGGCGAAGGCCAGCAGGAAGACCGCGAAGACCGCGGCCACCAGTGGCGAACGCCGGCCGAGCCCGGCCCACTTGGACAGCTGGGTGGCCTCCCCGCCCGCGTCCCGTACCAGGGTGACGACGGCGAAGGCGCCGAGCGTCACGAAGGAGTAGGCGCCGAGGTAGAAGAGCACCGACGAGATGCCGTCCTCGCTGGTCGCGATCACACCGGCGAGGATGAAGCCGGCGTGCGCGATGGAGGAGTAGGCCAGCAGCCGCTTGATGTCGGACTGGGTGATGGCGATGATCGCGCCGCCCAGCATCGTGAGGATCGCGACGCCCCAGAGCACCGGCCGCCAGTCCCAGCGCATGCCCGGCAGGACGACGTACAGCAGGCGCAGCAGCGCGCCGAAGGCGGCGACCTTGGTGGCGGCCGCCATGAAGCCGGTGACCGGGGTCGGGGCGCCTTGGTAGACGTCCGGAGTCCACATGTGGAACGGGACCGCGCCGACCTTGAACAGCAGGCCCATCAGCACCAGCGCCGAGCCGATCAGCAGCAGTGCGTCATTGCCCATCGTGCCGGCCAGCGCCGGGTCGATCTGCTTGGCGCCGTCCGAGATGACTTCGGCGATCCCGGCGTATGTCACGGTTCCGGCGTAGCCGTACAGCAGGGCCACGCCGAAGAGGAGGAAGGCGGAGGAGAAGGCGCCGAGGAGGAAGTACTTGACGGCGGACTCCTGCGAGAGCAGCCGCTGGCGGCGGGCGAGCGCGCACAGGATGTAGAGCGGGAGGGAGAAGACCTCCAGCGCGACGAAGAGCGTCAGCAGGTCGTTCGCCGCCGGGAAGACCAGCATGCCGCCGATCGCGAAGAGCGCGATCGGGAAGACCTCGGTGGTGGTGAAACCGGCCTTGACCGCGGCCTGTTCGGCGGCGCCACCGGGGACGGCGGCGGGCTCGGCCGCGAAGGAGTCCACGCGGTTGCCGTGCGCGGCCGGGTCGAGCCGGCGCTCGGCGAAGGTGAAGACCGCGATCAGGGACACCAGCAGGATCGTGCCCTGGAGGAACAGGGCGGGGCCGTCGACGGCGATCGCGCCCATGGCGGCGATATGCGCCTTGGACGAGCCGAAGCCGCCGGCCGCCAGGCCGATCACCGCGGCGAACGCGGCGGCCAGCGCCACCAGCGACAGCAGCAGCTGGGAGTAGTAGCGGCTGCGGCGCGGCACGCAGGCCTCGACCAGGATGCCGACCACGGCCGCGCCGAGCACGATGAGCGTCGGCGCCAGCTGGGCGTACTCGATGTGCGGCGCCGGGATCTTGCCCGGTGCGCCGGCCGCCACCGTCCACAGGCTGTGGACACTTGCCACGGGACTCACTTCGCGGCCTCCACGTCTTGGTCATTCGCGGCGTGGCCGTGCCGGCCTCCGCCGGGCACGGCGTTCACCTGCACAGTGGGCTTGGGGTCTTGCTTGTCCACGACGGACAGGGTGTGGTCGACGGCCGGGTTGACGATGTCGGTGAGCGGCTTGGGATACACCCCGAGGAAGAGCAGCAGCGCGATCAGCGGCGCCACCACCACCAGCTCCCGGGCCCTGAGGTCGGGCATGCCGCTCACCTCGGCCTTCACCGGGCCGGTCATCGTCCGCTGGTAGAGGACGAGGACGTAGAGCGCGGCGAGGACGATGCCGAGGGTGGCGATGATGCCGATCACCGGATAGCGGGTGAACGTGCCGACCAGGACCAGGAATTCGCTGATGAACGGCGCCAGGCCGGGCAGTGACAAGGTGGCGAGGCCGCCGATGAGGAAGGTGCCGGCGAGGACGGGGGCGACCTTCTGGACGCCGCCGAAGTCCGCGATGAGCCGGGAGCCGCGGCGGCTGATCAGGAAGCCGGCCACCAGCATCAGCGCGGCGGTCGAGATGCCGTGGTTGACCATGTAGAGCGTGGCGCCGCCCTGGCCCTGGGAGGTCATCGCGAAGATGCCCAGGATGATGAAGCCGAAGTGGGAGATCGAGGCGTAGGCGATCAGCCGCTTGATGTCCCGCTGGGCGACGGCGAGCAGCGCGCCGTAAACGATGCTGATCAGCGCCAGCACCAGGATGACCGGGGTGGCCCAGCTGCTGGCCTCCGGGAAGAGCTGGAGGCAGAAGCGGAGCATCGCGAAGGTGCCGACCTTGTCGACGACCGCGGTGATCAGCACCGCGACCGGCGCGGTCGACTCGCCCATGGCGCCGGGCAGCCAGGTGTGCAGCGGCCACAGCGGCGCCTTCACCGCGAAGGCGAAGAAGAAGCCGAGGAAGAGCAGCCGCTCGGTGCCGTCGGCGATGTCCAGCTTGCCGGCGGCGCGGGCCTCGACGATCTGCTGGAGCGAGAACGTGCCGGTGCCGAGTTGGTCGGCGGTGACGGCGTACAGGCCGATCACCGCGGCCAGCATGATCAGACCGCCGGCCAGGTTGTAGAGCAGGAACTTCACCGCGGCGTACGACCGCCGGCCGGCCGACTGCTCCTCGCCGTCCGCTCCCGCGCCGTCCCCGAAGCCGCCGATGAGGAAGTACATCGGGATCAGCATGGCTTCGAAGAAGATGTAGAAGAGGAAGACGTCGGTGGCCTCGAAGGAGATCACCACCATCGCCTCGACGGCCAGGATCAGCGCGAAGAAGCCCTGGGTGGGGCGCCAGCGCCGGTTGGGCTCGGACTCTTCGAGGGGGTCGGCGTCGTGCCAGCCCGCCAGGATGATGAAGGGGATCAGCAGGGCGGTCAGGGCGATCAGGGCGACCGCGATGCCGTCCACGCCGAGCTCGTAGCGGACGCCGAAGTCGGCGATCCAGGCGTGCGATTCGGTGAGTTGGTACGGGCCCTTGGCGCCGGGGTCGAAGCGGAAGGCGATGACCAGGGCCAGCGCGAGGGTGATCAGCGAGAACAGCAGCGCGAGCCATTTGGCCGCGGTGCGCTTGGCGGCGGGCAGCGCGGCGGTGGCGATCGCGCCGACCGCCGGCACCACGGCCGCTGCCGTCAGCAGGGGAAACGACATGGCTCAGACACCCCTCATCAGCAGGGTCGCGGCGACGAGAACGGCGGCCCCGCCCAGCATCTGGACCGCGTACGAGCGGACGAAGCCGCTCTGCAACTGGCGTAGCAGGCCGGAGAGTCCGCCCATCGAGGCCGCCGTGCCGTTGACCGCGCCGTCCACCACGGAGCGGTCGAGCTGGACGAGCGTGGTGGTGACGTGGTCGCCGCCGCGCACGAAGACGATGTGGTTGAAGTCGTCCTGGAGCAGATCGCGGCGGGCGGCCCGGGTGAGCAGCGAGCCGCGCGGCGCGGTCCGCGGGACGGGCTTTCGGCCGTACATCGCCCAGGCGATGCCGACGCCGATGAGCAGGACGACGATGGTCGAGGCGGTGACGGTGGCGGCGCTGACCGGGGGGTGGCCGTGCGCGAACGAGGTGACCGGCTCCAGCCACGTCACAAAGGCGTCGTTGACGCTGAACAGTGCGCCGGCGAAGACCGATCCGACGGCCAGCACGATCATCGGGAGCGTCATGACCTTCGGCGACTCGTGCGGATGCACCTCCTTCGGATCCCAGCGCTTCTCTCCGAAGAACGTCATCAGCATCACCCGCGTCATGTAGAACGCGGTGATCGCGGCGCCCAGGAGGGCCGCGCCGCCCAGGATCCAGCCCTCGGTGCCGCCCTTGGCGAACGCCGCCTCGATGATCTTGTCCTTGGAGAAGAAGCCGGACAGCCCGGGGAAACCGATGATCGCCAGATAGCCGAGGCCGAAGGTGACGAACGTGACCGGCATGTACCTGCGCAGACCGCCGTAACGGCGCATGTCCACCTCGTCGTTCATGCCGTGCATCACCGAACCGGCGCCGAGGAAGAGGCCGGCCTTGAAGAAGCCGTGGGTGACCAGGTGCATGATCGCGAAGGCGTAGCCGACGGGGCCGAGGCCGGCGGCCAGGATCATGTAGCCGATCTGCGACATCGTCGAGCCGGCCAGCGCCTTCTTGATGTCGTCCTTGGCGCAACCGACGATCGCACCGAACAGGAGGGTGACCGCGCCGACGGCGACGACGGCGGTCTGCGCATCCGGCGCGGCGTTGAAGATCGCTCCGGAGCGGGTGATCAGATACACGCCGGCGGTGACCATCGTGGCGGCGTGGATCAGGGCGGAGACCGGGGTCGGGCCCTCCATCGCGTCACCCAGCCAGGACTGCAGCGGCACCTGTGCCGACTTGCCGCAGGCGGCCAGCAGCAGCATCAGCCCGATGGCGGTGAGCTTGCCCTCGGACGTGTCACCGGTGGCGGCGAGGACCGGCCCGAAGGCGAACGTCCCGAACGTCGTGAACATCAGCATGATCGCGATGGACAGGCCCATGTCACCGACGCGGTTGACGAGGAACGCCTTCTTGGCGGCGGTGGCCGCGCTGGGCTTGTGCTGCCAGAACCCGATCAGGAGGTACGAGGCCAGGCCGACGCCCTCCCAGCCGACGTACAGCAGAAGGTAGTTGTCGGCGAGGACGAGCAGCAGCATCGCCGCCAGGAAGAGGTTGAGGTAGCCGAAGAAGCGGCGGCGCCGCTCGTCGTGCTCCATATAGCCGATCGAGTAGATGTGGATCAGCGATCCGACACCGGTGATCAGCAGGACGAAGGTCATCGACAGCTGGTCGAGCTGGAAGGCGACATCGGCCTGGAAGCCGCCGACCGGGATCCAGCTGAACAGGTGCTGGTGCAGGGCACGGTGCTCGGCGCTCTTGCCGAGCATGTCGGCGAAGAGCGCCACGCCGACGGCGAACGACGCCACCGCCAGGAGCGTGCCGATCCAGTGGCCGCTGCGGTCGAGTCGTTTGCCGCCGCACAACAGCAGGGCCGCACCGACCAGCGGTGCCGCGACGAGCAGCGCGATCAAGTTCTCCACTTTGTGCGACCCCTTACAGCTTCATCAGGCTGGCGTCGTCGACCGAGGCCGTATGACGGGTGCGGAAGATCGACACGATGATGGCCAGGCCGACCACGACCTCGGCCGCGGCGACGACCATGGTGAAGAAGGCGATGATCTGGCCGTCCAGATTCCCGTGCATCCGCGAGAAGGTGACGAAGGCGAGATTGCAGGCGTTGAGCATCAGCTCGATGCACATGAACATCACGATGGCGTTCCGCCTGATCAGCACCCCGGCCGCGCCGATGGTGAACAGCAGTGCGGCGAGGTAGAGGTAGTAGACCGGGTTCATTTCTTCGCCCCCTCCTTGTGCTCGGTGCGCGCCTCGCCGCCGGAGGACGGGGGCTTGGACTCGCCCTCGGTGCCACGCCCCAGCCATTCCTCGGAGCGCTGCTCCAGCGCCTTCAGTTCGGCGAGCGACTCACCGGAGACGTCGCGGACCTGGCCGCGCTCCCGCAGCGTCGGGCTGACGGTCAGCTCGGACGGCGTGCCGTCGGGCAGCAGGCCCGGGATGTCGACGGCGTTGTGCCGGGCGTACACCCCGGGGGCGGGCAGCGGGGGCACCTGCTTGCCCTCGCGGATCCGCGCCTCGGACTGCTCGCGCTGCGACTTGGCGCGCTCCGTACGCTCCCGGTGCGTGAGCACCATGGCGCCGACGGCCGCCGTGATCAGCAGGGCGCCGGTGGCCTCGAAGGCGAACACGTACTTGGTGAAGATGAGCGCGGCCAGGCCCTGTACATTGCCGCCGGCGTTCGCTTCGCCCAGGCCGTTGAACTCCTTGAGCGAGGCGTTGCCGATGCCGGCGATCAGCAGGATGCCGAAGCCGAGCCCCAGTCCGGCGGCGAGCCAGCGCTGGCCCTTGAGGGTCTCCTTGAGGGAGTCCGCGGCCGTGACGCCGACCAGCATGACGACGAAGAGGAACAGCATCATGATCGCGCCCGTGTAGACGACGATCTGCACGATGCCGAGGAAGTACGCGCCGTTGGCGAGGTAGAACACCGCCAGGACGATCATGGTGCCGGCCAGCGAGAGGGCGCTGTGCACGGCCCGCTTCATCAGGATCGTGCACAGCGCGCCGATGACGGCGACCGTGCCCAGGATCCAGAACTGCACGGCCTCCCCGGAGGAGGTCGCGGCGGCGGCGAGGCCGGTCATGCCTGCACCCCCTCGTCGGTGGCCCGCGCCGAGGGCTCCGACGGGCGCTGTTCGCCCTTGGAGACGGCGACCTGGCGGACGGTCCCGGGGGCGGCCTCGGTCACCAGCCCCTGGTAGTAGTCCTTCTCCGTCATACCGGGGTAGATCGCGTGCGGTGAGTCGACCATCTTCTCCTCCAGGCCGACGAGCAGCTCCTCCTTGGTGTAGATGAGCGATGCGCGGGACCGGTCGGCGAGTTCGTACTCATTGGTCATCGTGAGCGCGCGGGTCGGACACGCCTCCACGCACAGGCCGCACAGAATGCAGCGCAGATAGTTGATCTGGTAGACGCGGCCGTAGCGTTCGCCCGGGGAGTAGCGCTCCTCGTCGGTGTTGTCCGCGCCTTCGACGTAGATCGCGTCCGCCGGGCAGGCCCAGGCGCACAGCTCGCAGCCGATGCACTTCTCCAGCCCGTCCGGATGGCGGTTGAGCTGGTGCCGGCCGTGGAAACGCGGCGCCGTCGGCTTCTTCTCCTCCGGGTACTGCTCGGTCAGCCGCTTCTTGAACATGGCCTTGAAGGTCACGCCGAAGCCGGCCACGGGGTTCTGGAACTCAGGCACCGTCGCCCCCCTTTCCGTCGATCTCATTTCCGTCACCGACAGTGTCCACCCGACCACTGACAATCAACTCGCGGTCACGGCGCGGGCGTCGGCGCGGCACGGGCGGCAGGCTCTGCCCGGGCAGCGGCGGTACGGGGAAGCCGCCGGCCATCGGGTCGAAAGCGCCCTCGCCGTCCGGCTCCTCCTCTTCCTCGCCGCGCCGGAAGAAGTCCACGAGGAGGGAGAGCAGCAGCAGCGCGACCGCGCCGCCGGCGACGTACAGCACGATCTGGGAGAAGTCGTAGCCCTCGTTCTTCAGCGCCCGGACGGTGGCGACCAGCATCAGCCACACCATCGAGACCGGGATGAGGACCTTCCAGCCCAGCTTCATGAACTGGTCGTAGCGCACCCGGGGAAGGGTGCCGCGCAGCCAGATGAAGAAGAACAGCAGCAGCTGCACCTTGAGGGTGAACCAGAGCAGCGGCCACCAGCCGTGGTTGGCGCCCTCCCAGAAGGTGGACAGGGGCCAGGGCGCCTTCCAGCCGCCCAGGAAGAGGGTGACCGCGACCGCCGAGACCGTGACCATGTTGATGTACTCGGCGAGCATGAACATCGCGAACTTGATCGACGAGTACTCGGTGTTGAAGCCGCCGACCAGGTCGCCCTCGGACTCCGGCATGTCGAACGGCGCACGGTTGGTCTCGCCCACCATGGCGACGATGTAGATGATGAAGGACACCGGCAGCAGCAGGACGTACCACCGGTCCTGCTGCGCCTCCACGATGGTCGACGTCGACATCGACCCGGAGTACAGGAACACCGACGCGAACGCCACGCCCATCGCGATCTCGTACGAGATCATCTGCGCGCACGACCGCAACCCGCCGAGCAGCGGATACGTCGAGCCGGAGGACCAGCCCGCCAGCACGATGCCGTAGATGCCGACCGAGGCCGTGGCCAGGATGTAGAGGATGCCGATCGGCAGGTCGGTCAGCTGCATCGGCGTGCGGTGGCCGAAGACCGAGATCTCGTTGCCGGCCGGGCCGAAGGGGATCACCGCGATCGCCATGAAGGCCGGGATGGCCGCCACGATCGGCGCGAGGACGTAGACGACCTTGTCGGCCCGCTTGACGATCAGGTCTTCCTTCAGCATCAGCTTCACGCCGTCGGCCAGCGACTGGAGCATCCCCCAGGGGCCGTGCCGGTTGGGGCCGATGCGCAGCTGCATCCAGGCGACGACCTTGCGCTCCCAGACGATGGAGAACAGCACCGTCAGCATCAGGAACGCGAAGCAGAAGACCGCCTTGATGACGACCAGCCACCAGGGATCGCGGCCGAACATCGACAGGTCCTCCTGGGCCAGCGCGGTCTGCGCGGCGGCCAGTTGGCCGAGCTGCATCATGCGTCCACCTCCTTGGCCGGCTCCGGCGTGCCCGGGGCGGCGGAGATCTTCACCAGGTCACCGGGGCACGCCCCGGTGTCGGCGGCGACGCCACCGCCCGTCGAGTTGAGCGGCAGCCACACCACCCGGTCGGGCATCGGCGTGACCTGCAGCGGCAGGCGGACCGAACCGGCCGGCCCGCTGACCGCCAGCAGGTCGCCGTCCTTGACGCCGGTCTCCTGCGCGGTGGCCTGCGACAGCCGGGCGACCGCGGCGTGCCGGGTCCCGGCCAGCGCCTCGTCGCCTTGCTGGAGCAGCCCCTGGTCCAGCAGGAGCCGGTGGCCGGCGAGTACGGCCTCGCCGGTGTCGGGCCTGGGCAGCGGACGCCCGCCCTCCACGGGGTCGCCCGCGTAGTGGCCGTCCCAGCTGCCGAGCCGGTCCATCTCGCGCCGTACGGAGCCGATGTCCGGCAGCCCCAGGGACCCCGCGGCAAAGCCGCCGCCGGCCGCGGCCATGGCGTCCGCGAGCATGTGCAGCACCCGGAAGTCCGGCTGCAGATGGCGGCGGGTCATCTGGTCCGGCTTGAGCGCCGCCTCGAACATCCGCGCCCGGCCCTCCCAGTTGAGGAACGTTCCGGCCTTCTCGACCACGGCCGCCACCGGGAGGACCACGTCCGCCCGTTCGGTGACCTGCGAGGGCCGCAGCTCCAGACTGACCAGGAAGCCGACCTCGTCCAGGGCGGTCAGCGCCCGGGCCGGGTCCGGCAGGTCGGCGACCTCGACTCCGGCCACCAGGAGCGCACTGAGCTCCCCGGTCGCCGCGGCCTCGATGATCTGGCCGGTGTCGCGGCCGTGCCGGTGCGGGAGCGCGGCCACGCCCCAGGCCGCGGCGACCTCGTCGCGGGCCCGGGGGTCGGTGGCCGGCCGGCCGCCGGGCAGCAGACCGGGCAGCGCGCCGGCCTCGACGGCACCGCGGTCGCCGGCCCGGCGCGGGATCCACACCAGGCGGGCGCCGGTGGCCAAGGCGGCGCGGAGCGCGGCGGTCAGCGCGCCGGGCACCGCCGCCAGCCGCTCGCCGACGACGATCACCGCACCGTCCTTGCGCAGCGCCTCGGCCGCCGCGTGCCCCTCGCCCTCCAGGCCGGCACCGCCCGCGAGGGCGTCCAGCCATTCGGTCTCGGTGCCCGGCGCGGCCGGCAGCAGCGTCCCGCCCGCCTTGATCAGCCCGCGCGAGGCGTAACCGGCCAGCCCGTAGGTGCGCTGGCCGCTCCTGCGGTGCGCCTTGCGCAGCCGCAGGAAGACGCCCGGCGCCTCCTCCTCGGCCTCGATACCGGCCAGCAGCACGGCCGGCGCCTTCTCCAGGGCGGTATACGTGACACCGCCGCCGTCCAGGTCGCGTCCCCGCCCGGCGACCGTGGACGCCAGGAAGTCGGCCTCCTCGGCGCTGTGCACCCGGGCGCGGAAATCGATGTCGTTGGTGCCCAGCGCGATCCGGGCGAACTTGGCGTAGCCGTAGGCGTCCTCGACGGTCAGCCGGCCGCCGGTCAGCACTCCGGTGCGCCCCTTGGCGGCGGCCAGGCCGCGGGCCGCCGCCTCCAGGGCGGCGGGCCAGCTCGCCGGCTCCAGTTCACCGGACTCCGGGTCGCGCACCAGGGGGTGCTCCAGCCGGTCGCGCTGCTGCGCGTAGCGGAAGGCGAACCGCCCCTTGTCGCAGATCCACTCCTCGTTGACCTCCGGGTCGTTGGCCGCCAGCCGCCGCATGACCTTGCCGCGCCGGTGGTCCGTACGCGTCGCGCAGCCGCCCGCGCAGTGCTCGCACACCGACGGCGAGGAGACCAGGTCGAAGGGGCGGGAGCGGAAGCGGTACGCGGCGGAGGTGAGCGCGCCGACCGGGCAGATCTGGATGGTGTTGCCGGAGAAGTACGACTGGAAGGGGTCGCCCTCTCCGGTGCCGACCTGCTGGAGGGCGCCGCGTTCGACCAGCTCGATCATCGGGTCGCCGGCGATCTGGTTGCTGAAGCGGGTGCAGCGCGCGCACAGCACGCAGCGCTCGCGGTCCAGCAGCACCTGGGTGGAGATCGGCACCGGCTTGGCGAAGGTGCGCTTCTTGCCCTCGAAGCGCGACTCCGGGTCGCCGACCTGCATCGCCTGGTTCTGCAGCGGGCACTCGCCGCCCTTGTCGCAGACCGGGCAGTCCAGCGGGTGGTTGATCAGCAGCAGCTCCATCACCCCGCGCTGGGCCTTCTCGGCCACCGGGGAGGTCAGCTGCGACTTGACGACCATGCCGTCGGTGCAGGTGATGGTGCACGAGGCCATCGGCTTGCGCTGGCCCTCCACCTCGACGATGCACTGCCGGCAGGCGCCCGCCGGATCCAGCAGCGGGTGGTCGCAGAAGCGCGGGATCTCGATGCCGAGGAGTTCGGCGGCGCGGATGACCAGCGTCCCCTTGGGGACGGAGATCTCGATGCCGTCGATCGTCAGGGTGACGAGGTCCTCCGGGGGGACCGCGGCGGAGCCGCTGCTCGACCCCGTTGTCGTGACGGTCATGCGTTCACCCCCAGGTGAGCGTCGTTGTCGGCCCACAGGGTCGACTTGGCGGGGTCGAAGGGGCAGCCCTTGCCGGTGATGTGCTGCTCGTACTCCTCGCGGAAGTACTTGAGCGAGGAGAAGATCGGCGAGGCGGCGCCGTCACCGAGGGCGCAGAAGGACTTGCCGTTGATGTTGTCGGCGATGTCGTCGATCTTGTCGATGTCGTCGAGCCGGCCGCGCCCTTCTTCGATGTCGCGCAGCAACTGCACCAGCCAGTACGTCCCTTCGCGGCAGGGCGTGCACTTGCCGCAGGACTCGTGCGCGTAGAACTCGGTCCAGCGGGTGACCGCCCGTACGACGCAGGTGGTCTCGTCGAAGCACTGCAACGCCTTGGTGCCGAGCATCGAACCGGCCGCGCCGACGCCCTCGTAGTCGAGGGGGACGTCGAGGTGCTCGGCGGTGAACATCGGCGTCGAGGAGCCGCCCGGCGTCCAGAACTTCAGCCGGTGGCCGCGGCGCATACCGCCGCTCATGTCGAGCAGCTGGCGCAGGGTGATGCCCAACGGGGCCTCGTACTGGCCGGGATTGGCCACATGGCCGCTGAGCGAGTAGAGCGTGAAGCCCGGGGACTTCTCGCTGCCCATCGACCTGAACCAGTCCTTGCCCTTGTTCATGATCGCGGGAACCGACGCGATGGATTCGACGTTGTTCACGACAGTGGGGCAGGCGTAGAGGCCGGCCACCGCAGGGAAGGGGGGACGCAGCCGGGGCTGTCCGCGACGGCCCTCCAGGGAATCGAGCAGCGCGGTTTCCTCACCGCAGATGTACGCGCCGGCGCCCGCGTGCACGATCACATCCAGGTCGAGGCCCGACCCGAGGATGTCCTTTCCGAGGAAGCCCGCCGCATAGGCCTCGCGTACGGCTTCGTGCAGCCGGCGCAGGACGGGTACGACCTCACCGCGCAGATAGATGAAGGCGTGGTGCGACCGGATCGCATGACAGGCGATCACGATCCCCTCGATGAGGGAATGCGGGTTCGCGAAGAGGAGGGGGATGTCCTTGCAGGTCCCGGGCTCCGATTCGTCGGCGTTGACAACGAGATAGTGCGGTTTGCCGTCGCCCTGCGGGATGAACTGCCACTTCATCCCGGTGGGGAAGCCCGCGCCGCCGCGGCCGCGCAGACCGGAGTCCTTGATGTAGGCGATGACGTCGTCGGGGGGCATCGCGAGCGCCTTGCGCAGGCCCTCGTAGCCCTCGTGCCGGCGGTAGGTCTCCAGCGTCCAGGACTCGGGCTGGTCCCAGAAGGCGGACAGGACGGGCATGAGGAGCTTCTCCGGGCTCGCCTCTCCCCCGGTGTGCGGCCGGGAGGCGCCCCCGTACTCGGCTGCCACCGTCATCACTCCCCCTCCTTAGCTGTGGGCCCGGCCGGGTGCTGCTCGTCGGAGGCCGAGGTCTCGTGCGGTGCGTCGTGGGAGCTGGGGTGGCCGGGGGGCGCCTGCTCGGCGGGGTGGCCGGACGGGGGCTCGCCGGTCGGGTGCTCGGTGGTCGTCCGCGGCGCGACGACATGGCCGGCGCCGTCGGCGCCGCGCCCGGGGGCGGCCTCGCCCTTGGCCAGGCGCAGCCCGATCAGCGAGGCGGGGCCGGCTCCGCCGGTGGCCTCGACGGCGCCCGGCCGCTCGTCCGGGAATCCGGCGAGCATCCGGGCGGTCTGCTTGAAGGTGCACAGCGGTGCGCCGCGGGTCGGCTCGACGGTCCGGCCCGCCCGCAGGTCGTCGACCAGCTGCCGGGCGGACTGCGGGGTCTGGTTGTCGAAGAACTCCCAGTTGACCATCACGACCGGGGCGAAGTCGCAGGCGGCGTTGCACTCGATGTGTTCGAGGGTGACGCTGCCGTCCTCGGTGGTCTCGCCGTTGCCGACACCGAGGTGCTCCTTGAGCTCCTCGAAGATGGCGTCGCCGCCCATCACCGCGCACAGGGTGTTGGTGCAGACACCGACCTGGTAGTCGCCGCTCGGCTTGCGGCGGTACATGGAGTAGAAGGTCGACACCGCGGTGACCTCGGCGGTGGTGAGGTCGAGCAGTTCGGCGCAGAAGCGGATGCCGGTGCGGGTGACGTGTCCCTCCTCGGCCTGCACGAGGTGCAGCAGCGGCAGCAGCGCCGAACGCGCGCCGGGGTAGCGGGCGATCACCTCCTTGGCGTCGGCCTCCAGCCGGGCCCGCACCTCGGCCGGGTAGTCGGGCGCGGGGAGCGCGGGCATCCCCAGGCTGGTGGGTGGGTTCGGGGTCTCCCCCCCGGAAGACACAGTGGTCACCGGTCGACGCCTCCCATCACGGGGTCGATGGACGCGACGGCGACGATGACGTCGGCGACCTGGCCGCCCTCGCACATCGCCGCCATGGCCTGCAGATTGGTGAAGGACGGGTCGCGGAAGTGCACCCGGTAGGGACGGGTGCCGCCGTCGCTGACCACGTGCACGCCCAGCTCGCCCTTGGGTGACTCCACGGCCGCGTAGGCCTGGCCGGGCGGGACCCTGAAGCCCTCGGTCACGAGCTTGAAGTGGTGGATCAGGGCCTCCATCGAGGTGCCCATGATCTTCTTGATGTGGTCGAGGGAGTTGCCCAGACCGTCCGGGCCGAGGGCCAGCTGCGCGGGCCAGGCGATCTTCTTGTCCGCGACCATCACCGGGCCGGGCGCCAGCCGGTCCAGGCACTGCTCGACGATCCGCAGCGACTGGCGCATCTCCTCCAGCCGGATCAGGAACCGGCCGTAGGCGTCGCAGGTGTCGGCGGTCGGCACATCGAACTCGTAGTCCTCGTAGCCGCAGTACGGCTGCGACTTGCGCAGGTCGTGCGGGAGGCCGGCGGAGCGCACGATGGGCCCGGTGGCTCCGGTGGCCATGCAGCCGGCCAGATCGAGGTAGCCGATGCCCTCCATGCGGGCCTTGAAGACGGGATTGCCGGTGGCGAGCTTGTCGTACTCGCCGATGTTCTTGCGCATCTTCTTGACGAAGGCGCGCACCTGGTCGACGGCGCCCGGGGGCAGGTCCTGGGCCAGGCCGCCGGGCCGGATGTAGGCGTGGTTCATCCGCAGGCCGGTGATCAGCTCGTAGATGTCGAGGATCAGCTCACGGTCGCGGAAGCCGTAGATCATGATCGTGGTGGCGCCCAGCTCCATCCCGCCGGTGGCGATGCACACCAGGTGGGAGGAGAGCCGGTTGAGCTCCATCAGCAGGACGCGGATGACCGAGGCCCGGTCGGGGATGTCGTCGGTGATGCCGAGCAGCTTCTCCACGGCCAGGCAGTAGGCCGTCTCGTTGAAGAAGGGGGTGAGGTAGTCCATCCTCGTGACGAAGGTCGTGCCCTGCGTCCAGGTCCGGAATTCGAGGTTCTTCTCGATGCCGGTGTGCAGATAGCCGATGCCGCAGCGGGCCTCGGTGACGGTCTCCCCGTCGATCTCCAGGATCAGCCTGAGCACACCGTGCGTGGAGGGGTGCTGCGGCCCCATGTTGACGATGATCCGCTCGTCGTCGGACTTGACCGCGGCGGCCGCGATCTCGTCCCAGTCACCGCCGGAGACGTTGTAGACCGTGCCCTCGGTGGTCTCCCGGCCCAGCGACTCCTGAGTGTCGAAGTCGCTTGAGGTGCGGTGGCCGTTCGGGGAGTGGGAGTGCGGTGCAGTAGTCATCAGCTGTACGACCTCCGCTGGTCGGGAGCCGGAATGCGGGCGCCCTTGTACTCGACGGGGATGCCGCCGAGCGGGTAGTCCTTGCGCTGCGGGAAGCCCTGCCAGTCGTCGGGCATCATGATCCGCGTCAGCGCCGGATGGCCGTCGAAGACCAGGCCGAAGAAGTCGTACGTCTCGCGCTCGTGCCAGTCGTTGGTCGGGTAGACCGCCACGAGCGAGGGCACGTGCGGGTCGGCGTCCGGGGCCGAGACCTCCAGCCGGATCAGCCGGTTGTGGGTGATCGACCGCAGGTGGTAGACGGCGTGCAGCTCGCGGCCGGTGTCCCCGGGGAAGTGCACCCCGCTCACGCCCGTACACAGCTCGAAGCGCAGCGCCGGGTCGTCGCGCAGGATCCGGGCGACGGCCGGCAGGTACTCCCGCGCGATGTGGAAGGTCAGCTCGCCGCGGTCCACGACGGTCTTCTCGATGACGGTCTCGGGGACGAGCCCCTGTTCGTCGAGGGCGCCCTCCAGCTCGTCGGCGATCTCGTCGAAGTCGCCGAATCCTTCCCCGCTCCCGGCTCCGCCCGACGGGGAGGCACCTCCGCCGCCGGCCGGTCCGCCGTACGGCCGCGAGGACGCGCCGGGCAGCTGGACGGTGCGCACCAGGCCGCCGTAGCCGCTGGTGTCCCCGCCGTTCTCGGCGCCGAACATGCCGCGGCGGGTGGCGATCACCTCGCCGGTGTCGTCGCGCTGCGCCGGGACGGCCTCGGCGCTGCCGTTGGGCTCGTCGGGACGCTCGGGCCTGTTCTGCTCACTCACCGCAGCAGCCCCTTCATCTCGATCAGCGGGAGCGCCTTGAGCGCCGCTTCCTCGGCCTCGCGGGCGGCCTGCTGCTGGTTGACCCCGAGCTTGGTGTGCTGGATCTTGTCGTGGAGCTTGAGGATGGCGTCCATCAGCATCTCGGGACGCGGTGGGCAGCCCGGCAGGTAGATGTCGACGGGAACGATGTGGTCGACGCCCTGCACGATCGCGTAGTTGTTGAACATTCCGCCCGATGAGGCGCAAACCCCCATGGAGATCACCCACTTCGGGTTCGGCATCTGGTCGTAGACCTGCCGCAGGACGGGGGCCATCTTCTGGCTCACCCGGCCGGCCACGATCATCAGGTCCGCCTGCCGCGGTGAGCCGCGGAAGACCTCCATGCCGAAGCGGGCCAGGTCGTAGCGCCCGGCGCCGGTCGTCATCATCTCGATGGCGCAGCAGGCCAGCCCGAAGGTCGCGGGGAAGACCGATGACTTGCGCACCCAGCCCGCGGCCTGCTCGACAGTGGTCAGCAAAAAGCCGCTCGGCAGCTTCTCTTCAAGTCCCATGTGTGACCCCTAGTCCCATTCCAGGCCGCCACGACGCCAGACGTAGGCGTAGGCGACGAAGACGGTGAGCGCGAAGAGGATCATCTCGACGAGCCCGAAGAGCCCCAGGGCGTCGAAGGTGACGGCCCAGGGATAGAGGAAGACGATCTCGATGTCGAAGACGATGAAGAGCATCGCCGTCAGGTAGTACTTGATCGGGAAGCGACCGCCACCGGACGGGTGTGGCGTCGGCTCGATCCCGCATTCGTACGCCTCGAGCTTGGCCCGGTTGTAGCGCCTGGGCCCGACGAGCGTGGCCATGACGACGGAGAAGATCGCAAAGCCTGCCCCTAGGGCTCCCAGTACGAGGATGGGCGCGTAAGCGTTCACCGTCCTCGCTCCCTTCAGTCGACGATGACTGGATGGCGGTCCGCTCGGGCCCTTCGGCTGCCCCGTGGAGATCGTGCCTATGTGAGGCAGTTCACAAGCCCGAGCCGCCTGCATCTTATGCCCGCTGGTCTGTGATCTGCGACACGGGGGTGAACAACGCCTTTGTGATCTCCACCACCCGGCGAAGGATCATGAAGTCGGATGAGCGGTGATCTTCATACGTGAAGCGCGCGAGTGATCACGAGAGGTGACATTCACACGGGTTACCGCTGGTCAGGAGGGGGTGGTCATTATCAAGTGGCGGCCGGTGCGGGCAAATTGGCGATGGACGCCCTCAACTGCTATAGGAGTCGCACCCGTCGGCGCGGTCCGCTCGTGACCCGCCCGTGATCGTCGATACGTGCCCCGATTCACGAGCGGACGGACCGAGCCGGGTCACGGGAACATAACGGACACTCAAGAGTGACCTATCCCACGCTATTTCAGGCACTAAGTCCTTGACGCCCGGGAAGCCTTGGCGTGGCGCCCGGGGAAGTGGTAAGCCCTCGCCGCCCCCGCACTGAGCTGCAAATGCCGTGCGTAGGAACATGATCGAGGAATTCGGACATCGCGCCGCCGGCTCGACGGGTAGTCAAAAGTCCGTTTTGTTCGTCGCGTACACGTCAAGTGTGGCGCACTGCACCTTTCTTGGCAGCAACCTGCGGCTCCTGATAGCCGTTATTGCCATGTCCCCGAACGCAGTCATACCCAGCCACCGGAAACCCCGCCGCCCTTCCGCGTCCTCGCGGGCCCTGCGCGCGGGTGTGACCGGTGGCTTCCTCACTCTCGCGGTGACCGGCGCGACCGTGCCGGCCAACGCCGCGGACAAGCCCGTCTCCGAGACCCAGGAGATGCCGACGATCACGGCGGCGCTGGCGACCAGCGCCGCCAAGAGCGCCGACACCGCAGAGCAGGTCGCGTTCAACTACGAGCGCCAGGCGCTCCAGGACAGCGTCTCCTCCAAGGCCGCCAAGGCCGCGGAGAAGGACAAGGCCGAGGCCGTGAAGAAGGCCAAGGCCGAGGCCAAGAAGAAGGCCGAGGAGGCCCGCAAGGCCGAGGAGGCCGCCGAGGCCCGCGCCTCGCGCTCCGATGAGCGCACGACCCTGTCCGCGCCCTCCACCTCCACCGCCACCGGCTCCACCGCCACGCTCCTCGCCTTCCTCAAGGCGCAGCTGGGCAAGGCGTATGTGCTCGGCTCCACCGGCCCCTCGTCCTACGACTGCTCCGGTCTGACGCAGGCCGCGTTCCGCCAGATCGGCATCGACCTGCCGCGCGTGTCGCAGGACCAGTCCACCACCGGCACCCAGGTCGGCCTGGACAACCTCCAGGTCGGCGACATCCTCTACTGGGGCAGCGCGGGCAGCGCCTACCACGTCGGCGTCTACGTCGGCGACGGCAACTTCATCGGCGCCCAGAACTCCAGCACCGGCATCGTCGAGCGCCCGCTCAGCTACGACATGCCGACCGGCGCGGTCCGCGTGCTCTGACGGCACGGCCCGCCGCCCACCAGGCACCGCAAAAGGACCGCCCCTCCCGCTGCTCGGGAGGGGCGGTCCTTTTCCGTGCGGGGGGACTTACCAGCCCGCGCCCGCCGGCTGCCGGGTCGTCGCGTTGAGCCGGTTGAACAGGTTGGTGACCCCGATCATCATGATGATCGCCGCCAGCTGCTGCTCGTCGAAGTGGTCGGCCGCGTCGTCCCAGACGCCGTCCGGCACCGGGTCGGAGCTGTCGGCGAGCCGGGTGGCCGACTCGGCGAGGGCCAAGGCGGCCCGCTCGGCGTCCGAGAAGTACGGCGCCTCCCGCCAGGCCGCGACCGTGAACAGCTTGTCGTCGCTGACACCCGCCTTACGGGCGCTCTTGACGCCGCCGTCCACACAGAAGCTGCAGCCGTTGATCTGGCTGGCGCGCAGATGCACCAGCTCCAGCGTCTCTTCCGGAACCCCGCCCTTGCGCGTCGCCTTCAGCAGGTCGAGCAGGGGCTGCATGGCCTCGGGAAGGACCATCGCGGGGTTCTGCATCCGTGCTTCCATCACTGCTCTCCTCCGGAGTGCCGTCCGTCGTCTTCACTGCCCTGACGGAGGCCGGCCGGAGAATGTGACAGGGCGGCCCGGAAAATTTCCCGGACCGCCCCCGAACCGCCCATCAGGCCTGCCACCAGGCCGTTTACGCCTTCGGCGCGACCTTGACGCACACGAAGACCGACCGACGGATCGAGTCGTGAAGACGCCTACCGATCGGGGTATGCGGGTGTTCCACATGGACGGCGCGGATCTCCCGCAAGAGGTCGGCCTCTCCATCCCGCCGTGGCATCCAGAACGGGACCGAACAGCCCATGCCAGCGAGCAGTCCGGGCGTAGCGTGGGACTCGTGGAGGGAAGGTCGTTCACCGGCCGGAACCACCCCGTCACTCACATGAAGCAATTGAGGTGAGAGGCCCATGTCCCTCTCCCAGCGACTCTCCAGATTCGCAGCCTGCACAGCCTTCTCGGCAGCCGCCGCTTTCGGCGGCGCCACCGCAGCAATTGCCAATCCGCCCCCACCGCCGGCCCCGGCTCCGGCCCCGGCACCGGCTCCGCCCCCACCGCCGGCGCATCACAAGCCCGGAACCGGCCACGGAAACGAGAACCGGAGCGCAAACAAGATGCGCCTCCATGACAATCCACGTCAGTGCGCGCGCAATTCCGGCAACTACTGCAAATACGGGCACTCGAACGTGATCGTCAACAACAATTTCACCGGGCCCTACAACGTAATCGACGACTGGCGCGGACCCCGGCATGGCAGGTGAGGCTCCCCGAACCATGCTTCGCCCCGACGACAGCGCCGACCCGCCAAGCCTCACAAGGCGCAGCGGGCGGCGTTGTTCTCCCTGAGGACAAGCGCGGCAACGCCGTACGGCACAGTTACCGCAGATCAACAAGCAGCAGACGCTCGCGCTTGAATCATCATGAACGCGGAGCTACCTTGCTCAGCCCGTTGATGATCCGGTCCATCGCGTCGCCGCCCGTGGGGTCGGTGAGGTTGGCGAGCATCTTGAGGGTGAAGCGCATCAGCATCGGATGGGTCAGACCGCGCTGGGTGGCGATCTTCATGACCTTGGGGTTGCCGATCAGCTTCACGAAGGCGCGGCCCAGCGAGTAGTAGCCGCCGTAGGTGTCCTTGAGGATCTTCGGGTAGCGCTGCAGGGCCAGTTCCCGCTGGGCGTAGGTCGCGCGCGCCTGGGCCTGGACGATGACCTCGGCGGCGATGGAGCCGGACTCCATGGCGTACGCGATGCCCTCGCCGTTGAACGGGTTGACCAGACCGCCCGCGTCACCGACCAGCAGCAGGCCCTTGGTGTAGTGCGGCTGACGGTTGAACGCCATGGGGAGCGCGGCACCGCGGATCGGGCCGGTCATGTTCTCCGGCGTGTAACCCCAGTCAGCGGGCATCGAGGCGCACCACGCCTTGAGGATCTCGCGCCAGTCCAGCTCCTTGAAGGAGGCGGAGGTGTTCAGCACGCCCAGGCCGACATTGCTCGTACCGTCGCCCATGCCGAAGATCCAGCCGTAGCCGGGCAGCAGCCGGTCCTGCGCACCGCGGCGGTCCCACAGCTCCAGCCACGACTCCAGGTAGTCGTCGTCATGGCGGGGCGAGGTGAAGTACGTACGGACGGCCACGCCCATCGGCCGGTCCTCGCGGCGGTGCAGGCCCATGGCCAGCGACAGCCGGGTGGAGTTGCCGTCCGCGGCGACGACGAGGGGGGCGTGGAAGGTGACCGGGGTCTTCTCGTCGCCGAGCTTGGCGTGCACGCCCGTGATGTGGCCGGTCAGCTCGTTGACGACGGGGGCGCCCACGTTGCAGCGCTCGTAGAGCCGCGCCCCGGCCTTCTGTGCCTGCCGCGCCAGCTGCTCGTCGAAGTCATCGCGCTTGCGGACGAGTCCGTAGTTCGGGTACGACGCCAGGTCCGGCCAGTCGAGCTGGAGCCGGGAGCCGCCGCCGATGATGCGCAGGCCCTTGTTGCGCAGCCAGCCCGCCTCCTCGGAGATGTCGATTCCCATGGCGACCAGCTGCTTGGTGGCGCGCGGGGTGAGGCCGTCACCGCACACCTTCTCGCGCGGGAAGGCCGTCTTCTCCAGGAGGAGGACGTCCAGTCCGGACTTGGCCAGGTGGTAGGCCGTCGTCGAGCCGGCCGGCCCGGCCCCGACGACGATCACGTCCGCGCTGTGTTCGGAGCGGGGCGTGGTCTTTGACGCGGTCACGGACTCCGTCACGGCGAGGTCTCCCGGAAGTCGATATCTGGGTGCCGACCGGCACTGGGCATGTGCAGTCTATGGGGGCGTATGTGATCAGAACCTGAAGGGTTGGTCCATGAACAGACCTCCGCAGTCGCCCCCGGCCGTCGAGCTGCGCGTCCCCACCGACGAGGACGCCCTGAACTGGCACCGCCTCTTCGACCACCCCGACGTGATGGAGTTCCACGGCGGCGCCTCCGCCGAACTGTCCGTCTACGAAGAACTGACGGCCCGTCAGCGACGGCATGACGCGGAACGGGGCTTCTGCCTCTACACGATGCTCGACCCCGCGGACGGCGCGGTCATCGGCTTCACCGGCGCCCAGCCCTGGCCCCACGAGTGGGGCCCCAGGGGCGAGATAGAGATCGGCTGGCGGCTGGGCCGGGCGTACTGGGGCAAGGGGTACGCCACGGCCGCCGCGCAACTCGCCCTGGAGCGCGTACGGGCCGCCGGAGTACGGCAGGTGGTGGCGATGGTCGACGCCCGCAACGAGCGGTCCCTCGCGGTGACCCGGCGGCTGGGGATGCGGCGCGCGGAGACGGTGATCACGCCGCAGGGCAAGCGGACGGCGTACTGCCACCGGCTGGAGTTCTGAACCGGCCGCCGGAACGTGCCGAGGGGCCGGCCTCCGGGACATGCCGAGGGGCCGGCCGCGCGCACCGGAGTGCGGGCTGCGGGCCGCGCGCACCGGAGTGCGGGCGGGCGGCCCCTCGGCGGCGGACCGGGCTCCCCGGGCCTGTCCGATGGTCATGGCCGGGCCCTAGATGGTCATGGCCGGGCCCTAGTCGACGTCCACGTCGCTGACGGACCAGGTGGCCAGTGCCGTGCTGAAGACCTTGTCGTTCTCCGGGTCGTACAGCGCCTCCAGGCACTCGTAGTAGATGCTGTACTCGGTGCCGTCGGCGGCCACGTACGCCTGGTCGACGGCGTGGACGGTGTTGCCCGTGTCGTTGACGTAGGTGAACTCCCAGCGGGCGCCCGGGCGGTTCTGGAACGTGTTCTTCCGCAGCTCCGCCCGCTGGTAGTTCGTCCGCTTCCGGGCGCCCTTCTCCAGGGTCAGGAAGTTGTCGTAGGAGGACTGCGGGGCGTTGGCGATGACGCCGATGCGCAGGTACTGCTTGCCGACCGGCGCCTTGTAGTCGGTCTGGGTGCCCTTCGGCTCCCGCTGCCAGTCGTGCCTCACGCCGACCGAGAAGCCGTTGGGGTCGTCCTTGCGCACGAACCCGTCGGGGAGACCGGCGGTGGGCTTCCCCGTGGGGGCACCGGTCGGCTCGCCGCTCGCGGTGGCGGACGGGGTCGCGGACGGACCCGGGGCGGGCTGCTCGCTCGCGGACGCGGAGGGGTTGGCGGCCTTGTCGTCGGCCTTGCTGTCGTTCTTGCTGTTGTTCTTGCTGTCGGCCTTGTCGTCACCGCGGTGGTCGCCGTCGCTCCGGTGGTTGGCGAAGTACATTGCACCGGCCGTCGCACCGCCGCCGACCAGGAACGCGGCCAGTGCCAGCGCCACCCACTTCAGCACCCGGCGGCGGGGCTTCGGCGGCACCGGCGCCGGCACCGGCGCCATGGTCTGCCCGGACTGCACAAGCGGGAGATCGGGCGCGGTGGGGGCGGGCGCGCTGGGCACAGGCGCGCTGGGGGCGGGCACGTCGGGTGCGGGCGCGGGGGGAACGGGCGGGGCGGAAGCGGCCGCGGCGGGCTGCGGTGCGGGCTCCGGTGCGGTCTGTGGTGCGGCGGGGGTGACACCGTGCGGTGCGGCTTGCGCGGGCTGCGCGGCGCCGAACGTGGCGGGTGGGGCGGCCGGGGCGGCCGGCGCAGCGCCGTACGGGCCAGGCACCACTGCCGCCTGCCCCGCCCCGCGCCCCGCCATCCGCAGCAGATACGGCACGACCAGCACCGCGCCGAACGTCCACAGCAGCGCGAACAGCAGCGTCTCCGCGCCACCCGCGGCGAGTTCACCGTGCGCGCCGCCGAGCCGGCCGCCGTACCCGCTGCCGTACCCGCTCCCGTAACCCCCGCCGAAGCCGTCGCCGAACCTGCTGCCGGATCCGTCACCGTAACCGCCGTAACCGCCGTAACCGCCGCCTGCGGCCCGGAACGTCGCGCTGGCGCTCGCGCCCGCGACCAGCACCAGGAACACCAGCGAGACGACGAAGAAGCCCGCGGACAGCAGCTGTTCGCGGCGGTCGGCGCTGCGCCGTACCGCGAAGAACCCGACCAGCAGCGCGCAGACCAGACCGCCGACGATCACTGCGAACAGCACCCAGCCACCGCCGATATGCCCCAACTCGCCATAGCCGACCGACTGCCGGCCGGAGTCCAGGAACGGGATGTCGGGGAGGTTCCACTCGGCGTTGACCGGCGCGCCCCAGGCCATCGCGAGCGCCAGCGCACCGATGTTGGGCAGCAGCACCAGCATCGCGACGACCGCGCCGGCGCCCAGGTCCTGCTCCGCCGTGGCCAGCAGCGCCACGACGGCGACGACACCGGCCAGGGTGACGACGGCCAGCAGCGCGAGCAGCGCGGTACGCAGCGCCCCGACGGCTATCTGCCACGCGGGCCGCGCGGCGAGCCAGGCGCCGGCCTCGCCGCGTCCGACCGTCACACCGCAGACCGCGGCTGCCAGCAGGAAGGACCACAGCAGTGCGAGGAACGGCGCGGACGACAGCTCGACGCCGTCATAGGACGGCTGGGCCAGCAGGCCGAGGGCGAAGGTGCCCAGGCCCGAGAGCGCGGCGATGCGCAGCACGGTCTCCACCGCGGCGATGCTCCCCTGGGCCGCGGGTCCGCTGGCTCCCGCCGCGGGTCCGCCGACTCCCGCCCCGGCGGCGGCAGTCGGCCGGACGGCGGCGAAGCGGCGGGCGGCCGCCGCCAGCAGGGCCGCCCACGCCACCGTGACCACCAGCGGAACCAGCGACAGCGTCGCCTCGCCCGCGAGCCCCGCGCCGAACGGCCCCAGGGACGCCGAGGCGTTGCCCGTGAGCGTGACCCCGCCGCCGACGCTCTGCAGCAGCAGCGCCAGCGCGATCCGCATCCGTACGCCCCAGCCGAGGCCGCCGGAGTGCGCGTCGTCGGTGAAGAACATCGCCAGCACCGACGCCAGGACCAGCAGCATCAGCACCGGCCCGGCGGCGACCTTCGCCGCCGTCGCCCAGTCCCCCTTGACCGTACGGGCGAACAGGGCGCCTACGGGCGAGGGCCGGGCGGGCGGGGCGTACTGGGCGTACGGGGCGGGGCCGTGCGGCGCGGCTGGTGCCGGGGCCGCCGGGTCCGGGGCCGGGGCCAGGTCCGGGGCCGGGGCCGGGGACGGTGGCTGTCCCGGCACCGGCGGCTGTCCCGGCACCGGTGGTCGCGCCGGGGGCGGCGGGCCCTCGGGGCCGGGCGGCGCGGCGGCCTGCCGCTCCCGGCCGCAGCCCATGCAGAAGCGCGCCTCGGGCGGCGAGGCAGAACCACAGTCCGGGCAGAACGACGACAAGACGGACTCCGGGAGATCAAGGGGCAGCACGAATCGGCTGCCGCGGGCCGAACGTACAGACACCGCTTCCGCACGCATGGTTCCCGGCGGTGCACGCATGGTTCCCGGCGGTGCACCCCCGGTGAAGTGGCCCCGCCCGACTGGGCCGTGGCGCCGCGCGACCCGACCGTGGCGCCGCCCGGCCCGACCGTGGCGCCACGCTCCCCCTTGGCGTCAGCCCTTCGGCTTCGTCCCCCGGTGCAGCGCCACGACCCCGCCGGTCAGATTGCGCCAGGCGACCTTGGTCCAGCCCGCGCCCTGCATCCGGGCGGCGAGTTCGGGCTGGTTGGGCCAGGTGCGGATGGACTCGGCGAGGTAGACGTAGGCGTCCGGGTTGCTGCTGACCGCACGGGCGACCGGCGGCAGCGCGCGCATCAGGTACTCGGTGTAGACGGTCCGGAACGGCGCCCAGGTCGGCTCGCTGAACTCGCAGATCACGACCCGGCCGCCGGGCTTGGTGACCCGGTACAGCTCCGCCAGCGCGGCGTCCGTGTCCTGGATGTTGCGCAGCCCGAAGGAGATGGTCACGGCGTCGAACACATCGTCCGCGAACGGCAACCGGGTCCCGTCGCCGGCGGTGAACGGCAGCCACGGATGCCGCTTCTTGCCCTCCCCCAGCATGCCGACGGAGAAGTCGCACGGCACGACGTACGCCCCGGTCCGGGCGAACGGCAGCGAGGAGGTGCCGGTGCCGGCCGCGAGGTCGAGCACCCGCTCGGCGGGCCGGGCGGCCACCGCACGGTCCACCTCCTTGCGCCACAGCCGCGCCTGCCCCAGGGAGAGCACGTCGTTGGTGAGGTCGTACCGTGCCGCCACGTCGTCGAACATCGCGGCGACTTCGTGCGGCTGCTTGTCCAGGGATGCTCGGGTCACCCGGCCATTCTCCACCGTGCGCGATCCGGCCCCGCACCGGGCACACCCTGCGGGGAGCCGGGCGCATCCTGCGGGGAGCGATGGTCACACCCTGCGGGGAGCAGCGGTCGGAGCTTGGTCGGGGACGGCCGTTTTCCCCCCTCGGAACATCCGGGCGGTCCAGCGGTGCGCAGTGCATCGTGAGCGGCCGGCGTCGGCCGTCCCCGCGCCAACGATCTTGCCGCTCCGAATCCCTCGCTCCGCTTCCGTTGACACCGCCCTGACGTGCGACGGGGCCGCGTTGACGGGTGCTTAACGGGAGCGCAGGGGAGCGCGGGAGCCTCGCGCGCTTCCTTCTTCGCGGCGGCCTCGCGTGCTTCCTTCTATTCCAGCAACGATTACAGAGAGTGACTAGTTCCCTGCGTCGCCACCATCCGTCACAACCCGTGACTGTCCGTGGCTATACGGGGTGCGGCGGCGGTGGACGAGGCGGCCGGCGAGGACGGTGGCCAGTGCGCTGCCGTCCTCGGCGAAGACGGCGAAGTCGGCCGGGCCACCGACGGTCAGCGTGCGCGTCCCCGCTGCGCGAGCGGAGCCGGGAGCCTGGGGAAGGGGGCCGGGGCCCGGCAGCACCGTGAGCCCGGACCGCTGGACGGCCGTACGCACCGCGGGCCGGGTGAACGGGCCGGTCAGCGCGGTCGTGCCGGACGCCAGGAGGCGCTGCAGGCCGCGGCGGGCGCTGGCGCCCCAGCGGGCCTCGGTCATGCCGAGGGCGGCGAGCGCCTCGCCCGTGATCGGCTCGCTGCCGAGCTCGTCGGCCTCGCGCGGATCGGGGTGGTAGGCGGCCTCCAGCAGCGCCGCGCCGTCCGGTTCCCAGCGCCCGGGGGTCAGTACGCCGTCCCACTCCCGGACCCGCGCCCGCTCTCCGTAGGCCGCCGCCAGTTCCTCGTACGGGCCGATGGCGGCGATACGGGCGCCGTCGACGACGACCGCGTACCCGGACCCGGACCCGGCGGCGGACTCTGCGTCATCCGCGAGCTCTCCGCCATACACGCGCTCTCCGTCATGCACGAGCCGGACGGCCCGTACACGGTGAAGTGTCAGCACGTCCGGCCTACTTGGCCTCGACGAGCTTCAGTTCCGGGTGGGCCGTGCCGCCCTCGATGGCCGTCGAGGACAGATGCGAGACGACCTTGTCGTCGACGGGGTCGTTGGCCGGGTCGTCGTGTACGACCAGGTGCTCGTACGTCGTCGCGCGCTGCGCCGGGACCCGGCCCGCCTTGCGGATCAGGTCGATGATCTCCATGCGGTTGGAGCGGTGCTTGGCGCCGGCCGAGGAGACCACGTTCTCCTCCAGCATGATCGAGCCGAGGTCGTCCGCGCCGTAGTGCAGCGACAGCTGGCCGATCTCCTTGCCGGTGGTCAGCCAGGAGCCCTGGATGTGCGCGATGTTGTCCATGAACAGCCGCGCGATCGCGATCATCCGCAGGTACTCGAAGATCGTGGCCTGCGTCCGGCCCTTCAGGTGGTTGTTCTCGGGCTGGTAGGTGTACGGGATGAAGGCGCGGAAGCCGCCCGTACGGTCCTGGACGTCGCGGATCATCCGCAGGTGCTCGATCCGCTCGGCGTTGGTCTCGCCGGTGCCCATCAGCATCGTGGACGTCGACTCGACCCCCAGCTTGTGGGCCGCCTCCATGATCTCCAGCCAGCGCTCGCCGGACTCCTTCAGCGGCGCGATGGCCTTGCGGGGGCGGGCCGGGAGGAGTTCGGCGCCGGCGCCGGCGAAGGAGTCGAGGCCGGCGGCGTGGATGCGCTGGATCGCCTCCTCGACCGACACCTTGGAGATCCGGGCCATGTGCTCGACCTCGGACGCGCCGAGGGAGTGGATGACCAGCTGCGGGAACGCCTTCTTGATGGCGGAGAAGTGCTTCTCGTAGTACTCGACGCCGTAGTCCGGGTGGTGGCCGCCCTGGAACATGATCTGGGTGCCGCCCAGTTCGACGGTCTCCGCGCAGCGGCGCAGGATGTCGTCGAGGTCGCGGGTCCAGCCCTTGGCGGTGTCCTTGGGCGGGGCGTAGAAGGCGCAGAACTTACAGGCCGTCACGCACACATTGGTGTAGTTGATGTTGCGTTCGATGATGTACGTCGCGATGTGCTCGGTGCCGGCGTAGCGGCGGCGGCGTACGGCGTCGGCGGCCTTGCCCAGCGCGTGCAGCGGCGCGGAGCGGTACAGGTCGAGCGCTTCCTCGGGCGTGATGCGGCCGCCCTGCGCGGCGCGGTCGAGTACGGACTGGAGGTCGGCGTTCTCGGTCACCGGGGCGTCCCTTTCGCAGGCGGGCATCACGACTGAACCAGCGTACGTCAGGGGTCCGACAGCCTCGCTGGCGGCCGGGCCGCGGCTCCTGCTGCGGCTCCTGCCGCGGCTCCTGCCGCCGCCCGGCCGCACCGCTCAGCGCTTCGTCAGCGTCGCCTTCGGCGTGCCGCCCGCATCGTCGTCGGAGGTGAACTCGATCGTGTCGCCGCGCTCGCCGAGGGTGTACGTCACCCGGGACTTGTTGCCCGTGCAGCCGGGCCCCTGCTTGCCGTCCGGGCGCTCCATGAGGACCAGCCGGCCGGCGGTGGCCGACTCCAGCTTCGCCTTGGCCTCGCAGCGCACCAGCACCGCGTCGTAGGTGGTGTGAATGACGTAGTCGCCCTTGCTGCCGGCCTTGATGGTGCTGGTCATCGTGCCGTTGGGGATGCCGTGTGCGGTGGTGATGCTGCCGGTCCAGGTGCCGAGGAACGGCTTGGCGACGGTGGGCCCGCCACCGGAGTCCGCGGGGGCGGTCGGGCCGGCCGTCGGCCTGGCACCGGCCTTCGGTCCGCTGTCGGCGTCGCCGCCTGCGCCCGGCAGCAGCCGGAAGACGAACGCCGCGGTCGTCGCGGCGGCCAGCGCGCCGGCCACCGACAGCACCAGGGTGCAGCTCACCCGCCGGGGCCGGTCCTTGCCTCCGACGGTGCCGGACAGCGCGATGCGCCGCTCCTTGGCCGCGGGGCCGGCGGCGGGTGCCGGTGCCCCGGTGGGCAGGTCGGCGATACCGGGGGCGGTCGGCGGATGGGCGGGGCCCGGTGGCACGGGGTGGCCGGCGGCGGCCGGCCAGGACGCGGGCCCCGGTGGCGGACCGGACGGCTGGGCCGGTACCTGGGCGGGCGGCCCGGCGGGGGCTGCCGGGGCAGGTGGCCCGGCGGGGGCTGCCGGGGCGGGCATGCCGGAGAAGCCCGCGACCTGGGCCTGCGCGTCGAAGGGCACCAGCCCCGAGGCCGTCCCCTCGGGCGCCGCGCCTGCGGCTACGGCCCCGCCGGCCGCCCCGTACGAAGGGTCCGGCGGCCCGAACGCCCCGCCGTGCGCCGTGCCCGGCGAGCCGGCCGGCCCCGGTACGGCCGCCGGGCCCGGTACGGCCGCCGGGCCCGTGCCCGACCCCGCCCCCAGGCCCGCGCCCGACCCCGCCTCCGCGCCCGCGCCCGCCCCCGCCTCCTCCGCCGCGTCGAGGTTCAGCAGCTCCACCGCCTGCCGGCTGACCCGTTCGACCAGGGCGCCGGGCAGCCAGCCGGCCCGCACCAGGCCCTCCGCGCCGCCGCTGCCCTCCCCCGCGAGACGGGCCGCCAGCGCCTCGGGGGCGGGGCGGTCCGCGGGGTTCTTGGCCAGGCAGGCGGCCACCAGTTCCCGTAGCTCGCCGGTGAGTTGCGGGCCGAGCTCCGGCTCCTCGTGGACGACCTTGTAGAGCAGGGCGGCGGACGAATCACCCGGGAACGGGCTGGCGCCGGTCGCCGCGAAGGCCAGTACCGCGCCGAGCGAGAAGACATCGGCGGCGCCCTCGGCGCCCTTGCCGAGGATCTGTTCGGGCGCCATGTAGCCGGGCGAACCCACCGAGACCCCGGTCGAGGTGAGCGAGGCCGTGCCCTGGGTGGCCCGTGCGATCCCGAAGTCGATCAGCAGCGGCCCGTCCAGCGTCAGCAGGACGTTCGACGGCTTGACGTCGCGGTGCACCAGCCCGAGGGCATGCACCGCGGTCAGCGCCTCGGCCAGCCCGGCGCCCAGGACCCGTACGGAGCGCTCGGCCAGCGGCCCGGTGTCGGTGACGGCCTGCGCGAGCGAGGGGCCCGCGACATAGCCGGTGGCGATCCAGGGGATGTCGGCGTCCGGGTCGGCGTCCAGTACGGGCGCGGTCCAGGCGCCGCCCACCCGCCGTGCCGATTCGATCTCCCGTCGGAAGCGGGCCCGGAACTGGTCGTCGACGGCGAAGTGCGCATGGACGGCCTTGACGGCGACGGTGCGCCCGCCGGCGCTGCGCCCCAGATAGACCCGGCCCATGCCGCCCGCGCCGAGCCGCCCCAGCAGCCGGTACCCGCCCATGACCCGTGGATCGCCCGCTGCCAGCGGCTCCATGGCGCCTCCCCCTCGATACGGCGTATCCAGCTTATGACCCATGTCATGCCCGGCCCCGTGAACCCGCTCCCCCGCTTTTCCGTCAAACAGGGAGTAACTCGACCATTCCTGCCCCGGGCCCCGCCCAGGGGCAGCCCCGCCGCCCGCGCGGCGGCGCGACCGTCCGGAGAGAACGAACCCGTGCACCACCCCAAGCCGAGGAAGCGGGCGCTTGTCACCGGTGCGGTCATCGCGGCCCTGGTGCTCGGCCTCTTCCCCGTCATCAAGTACGGGGACGTCTTCCCCGACACCGGCGAGCCGATGTCCTTCGGCCGCCCGGCGCCCGGTCCGCTGCCGCCGTTCCGTACGGCGGACACCCTCGCCGACGGCACCAGGATCGGCGTGACGACGCTGCACGGGAAGAAGTCCGGTTTCACCGGCAAGGTGTGGGCCTGGGCCCCGAAGGAGTACTACGAGGAGCGTTACCGCCACAGCGCGTTCCCGGTCCTGATCGCGCTGCCCGGCGGCCGCGGCTACCCGACGAACTACTGGATGCGCACCGACCTCAAGCTGCAGCGCACCATCGACGACCTGTCCGCCCTGGGCCGCAGCAAGCCGTTCATCGTCGTCATGCCGCAGCTCAACCCGGACAAGCGCTACTACTACGACGGCAGTGACATACCGGGCCGGCCGAAGATCGGCACCTGGCTGTCGGACGATGTGCCCGACCTGGCCAGGGCCACCTTCCGGACGTTCGGCTCGCGCGACGGCTGGGCCTTCATGGGCTCCTCGTCCGGCGGCTTCGTCGGCCTCAAGCAGGTCCTGCAGCACCCGGACCGCTTCCGGGCGGTGATCGCCAGCGGCCCGGACACCCGCCCGGACTCCCCGCTGTGGCGCGGCCACGAGAAGGAGAAGCGGGCGAACGACCCCGAGCGGCTCGCCGCGCGCCTCGCCTCCCGCCCCGGTGCCCCACCGGTCCACCTTCAGTTCCAGATAGGCACGAAGGAAGGCGGCCGGGCCAACCTGGAGCGCTTCATACGCCGCTACGCCAAGGGTCCGATCACGGCGGACCTCCAGGTCATCCAGGACGGCGGCCACAACGCCAAGGGCTACATCCGGGGCATGCGGGAGGGGAGCCTGGAGGCCGTCAGCAAGGTCCTGCGCGGCCCGACGCCGTCGGCATAGCGACGCGGCGGCCGGTCCGCGGCCCCTGCCCCGCTACCGGGCGGCGGACTCCAGCAGCTCCACCCGCACGTCCGCCGGGAACCCGGTCGTCGGCCCGACCCGCCGGGCGAACTCGGTGACGCCGCGCAGCTGCTCGGCCCCGAAGCGGAAGTCCAGCGTGGTGAAGTAGCGCTCCAGCACCGGCTCGTCGAAGGCCTCCCAGCGCGCCGCCTGCTCGGCGACCTTGCCGACCTCCTCCAGCGACACGTCGCGCGAGGCGAGGAACGCCTCGTGCACCTTGCGCACCATGAGCGGCTCGCGCTCCAGGTAGTCGCGCCGGGCCGCCCATACGGCAAAGACGAACGGCAGGCCCGTCCAGTCCTTCCACATCTGGCCGAGGTCGTGCACCTCCAGGCCGAGCCGCGGGCCGTCGTGCAGGTTGGCGCGCAGCGCGGCGTCGCCGATCAGCACCGCCGCGTCCGCCTCCTGCATCATCAGGCCGAGGTCGGGCGGGCAGGTGTAGTAGTCGGGCCGCACCCCGACCTTCTCGGCCAGCAGCAGCTGCGCCAGCCGTACGGAGGTCCGCGAGGTCGAGCCGAGGGCGACCCGGGCGCCGTCCAGCTGGTCGAGGGGCTTCTGCGAGACGATCACGCAGGACATCACCGGGCCGTCGCAGCCGACCGCGAGGTCCGGGAACGCGACGAGGTCATCGGCGGCGCGCAGGAATTCCACGAGCGTGACCGGCGCGATGTCCAGGTCCCCGCGGATCAGCTGCTCACTGAGCTTCTCCGGCGTGTCCTTGGTGAGCTCCAGATCGAGCAGCGTGCCCGTACGGGCGAGGCCCCAGTAGAGGGGCAGGCAGTTCAGGAACTGGATGTGGCCCACCCGCGGCCGGCTGCGACGGTGGTCGCCATCGGCTCCCGCGGGTGTGTCTCCGAAGGTTGAATTGTCCACATGCGGAGGCTAGACCCGGTGTTGCGGGGCCGATGCGGCGGGGGCGGCGTATGGACGTGAACGACGCCCGTTAAACGTGATCTTTGGCTCTTCCGCGTCGCGAGTGCACCATGCTACGCTCAGCGCAAGTTGCAGTTTGGTTTCCCTTGCAGTACAGAGCCTGCGGAGCATGTGACCCGCAGGCTTTTGTAGTTTTCAGACTTCTTTGCAGGTTCTGGAGCAGGGCAACCCTTTGGCCCAAGGAGGGCTTATGGCTACCGGAACCGTCAAGTGGTTCAACGCTGAAAAGGGCTTCGGCTTCATCGCCCAGGACGGCGGCGGCCCGGATGTCTTCGTCCACTACTCCGCGATCAACGCCTCTGGCTTCCGCTCCCTGGAGGAGAACCAGCAGGTGAACTTCGACGTCACGCAGGGCCCGAAGGGTCCGCAGGCGGAGAACGTGACCGCGGTCTAAGTTGCCCGGCCCGGAATTCCTCCAGGTCGCTCCAAAGTAGTACCCAAGGAGCCCCGCTCCGCCACTCAGGTGGCGAGCGGGGCTCCTGCCTTTCTCCACCCGGCACGGGGAAAATGGCAGGTGCATGAAATTTCCGCGCCCGCCCCATTGCCCGGGGGAAAACTCCGCCCTGGGCGCGCAGCCCCGATACCGGCCCCCGATACCGGCCGGGATGCCGAGTGCCCCAGCGCCTTTAAGAGCAGTCACGGCGACGGCCTTCTCCGGCCCGCGGGCACGGCCGCTTGCCACCGCTCAGGCGGCCGCGGGCGCGTTCCCGCCCGGCCGGCCGCCGGGGATCGCGCCGCGGACGAACTCGGCCCCGCCGTACGGCCGGTGGAGGGCTGCGACCGAAGAATGACGGCCGCGCGAGCACGCCTCCCGTATGCGTATCGAACCGATCACGGAAAGTGGTCACATCGGGACATGGGGCGGCCTACCGTGGGCAGAATGAGCGAGCACTTGCCCCCGCAGAAGCCCTGCCCCGATTGCGGCGGCAGAGGCACCGTGGTCTGGGAGACGCCGACCGGCGACGAGGTCACCACACAGTGCTCCGGATGCGGCGGCACCGGAACCGTCCTGGCGTAGGAGGAGGCAGAGGCGACGTGGCGGCCTTCAGCAGAAACGGAAAGCCGGTCGGCCTGGACGCGCAGTACGTCGGCAAACTGCCGTGCTCGACGTGCGGAATACGGTCGATGAAGCTGCCCGGCCGGCAGGGCGGGGTGTGCATCCCCTGCTACGCCGAGGAATGCGCGGCCGCCGGGCGGCGGGCGGCGACGGCCGGCGCGTGGGTCACCGCGAGCTTCGTGGGCGACCCGTGCCTCGCGTGCGGATCGCGGGCCGTCGACGCCAACGGCTGGGCGTTCTGGTGCAACGCGTGCGAGATGCAGACGGCGGTGGCGCTGCCGCCGCGGTAAGGCCACCGCGGTAGGCCACCGCGGCGGGCGGGGCACCGGGCGGGGCGGCGGGCGGGCGGATTGGTTGTCCTGTCTACGACAGTCTTCCTGAGTAGCGTGGAGGGTGAGGACCCCCTCACGATCCGAAGTCCGCCGTGTTCAATGGCCGAGCCGAAAACGCACGCAGCCTGACGGCGCCGCTGCCCGCTCCGCGGTTCGTCGCCTGGTGGGTGTGGAGTGCGGTGGGGTTCGCGGGGCTGATCGCGTCGTTGTGGTGGGCGGGGTCGGGGCCGGGGCGTATGGCCTGGAACGAGCCGCCCCTCGGGTTCCTGGGGAAGATCTTCGGCTTCCTGGGACGGATCTTCGGCGGACTCGGCGCGGTTTTCCAGCCGAGCGACGGCAAGGGGGCGTCGATCGGTGCGCGGCTGGCGTTCTTCCTGGTTCTGCTGCTCCTCCTGTATTTCCTGTGGCGGGCCACCCGCGCCTGGCTGGCGTACAAGCCCGGGGCAGTGGACGTGCAGCAACTGGAGGACGCCACGCCGGAGGGCATCCCGAAACCGTCCGATGCCGATCTCACCGCCAGGCTCCGTCACCGCTTGTCCGACAGCAGCATGTACCCGCCCGCGACGCTCCCCGCGCAGGCCCCCGCCGAGTCCTTCCTGGAGCTGCTCGGCGATGTCGAGATCGACCCCAAGACGCTGGGGACCGCGCTGCCGCAACTGCTCAGCCGGCTGCGTCCGAAGCTGGCCTACCGAGTCGGCGGAGTCCTCCAGTTCCGCGACACCGGCCCGGATCAGTACGGCATGACGATCACCGTCACCGCGTTCCTCTTCGGCGGCTCGCGCGCGACGACCGTATGGGGCAGCGACTGGGACGACGTCATCCACAAAGCGGGCAGCTGGATCGTCAGCACGCTCTTGCCGGTGACCCGCGCCGGAAGGCTGCCGCCCTGGCGCCGATGGTGGGGACGGGAGATCAAACCCGAGCTCTACGAGGCATACCAGGAGGCGAACGAGCTGAGCCGCGCGGGACGCCACCACGAGGCCCTGGAGCAGTACTTCACCGCGATACGCCTCGACCCCACGAACTCCTACCTGCGGGCGGAACTGGCGGAGACCCAGGAGAAGATGGGACTGCACATCGACGCCCTGGACACCTGCCAACGTGCGCTCACCCTTGACGGGCAGGATGCCCGCGAATACCGCGAGCGGCTGTGGCTGTGCCCCGGGGGCCGCCTTTGGCCCCGGCTCCGCTATTTCCGCCATCCGCGTCTGTACCGCGACCTCCTGGGCCTGCGCTATCGCAATTCGATCATCCTCGGCACGTCCGAGGCGACGGCGCGGCAGTGGTGCCGGCGCAAGGGAACAACCGGTGCCCGCACGCATGAGCAGCTGATTCCCCTCCTCGTAGAGCGCTACTGGCAGACCGCCGTCGGCCTGGACGCCCGCGACGCTTCCGAGGACCCGCACGATCGGGAACAAGCGGGCAAGGATTCGCTGAGGCGCACGCTGCGGAAGAGCACGGACGAAAAGGAGGTCCGGCTGGTTTTCCAGAGGGCCGCCTTGCAGGAGACGGTTCGCCTCGCCGCGGATGATTTCTGGGCCCGGTTCTGGCTCTACTGGCCGGCATGGCTGTGGAGCGGGGTACGACGCGTCTGGCCTGCCGCCTATTACCAAAGCGTGCGCGGCCCCCAGCAGCCCGTTACCCGCGGCGCCTTCCGGGTCAACCAGAAGGTATGGGCACCGCTGCGCCTGGCATGGGCGAGCTGGCAGTACGGGAACATCGACGAGCCCCAGAAATGGCGAGAGCCCTACTCCCGCGGAGGCACCGGCGAAGAAGTCCGCTGGACAGATCTGCAGCCTGAAGAGATCCGTGCCCTGCTGAGCCGTGCGGCGGGGAGGCGGTCACGTCGCGACTGGCTCACCCGCTACAACATGGCATGCGTTTATGCCGTCGCCCTGTACGCCACGCGCCGCGACCACGTGCGCCGCCAAGACCTCGCCCGTCTCGCCGTGGAGCAGTTGGAGAGCGCCGTGCTGTCCACGCGCGGGAGCTTCGCGGTGGTGGAGCGGTCATGGATGGCCGAGGAGGATCCCGATCTGGCCCTGCTCCGCGAAGAAGACCTCTTCAAGAATTTCGTGCGCACCGTCTACCCGAGTGCGGAGGCATTCCAGCAGACCTCTCCCGGCATGCGGTCCGACGAACAGCTGAGAGAGTACGACTACCGGCTCCTCAAGGAAATCGCCAAGGTGATGCAGGAGGTCTGGAACCGGCGGAGCGCGAGCTACCAGGTCGACATTCAGTGCGCGACGGAATGGCTTCGCATCGAGCGGAAGATCTGGAAGTCCATACGGGAGATCTCCGACGAGGCGAACCTACGCAAGTGGCAGCAAAGGGTGAGCCTCATCCGCTTCATCCAGACCAACTGCCAGCAGGCTTCTACCTCTTCACCGGGCTTCCCGCCGCCGCTGGTGCCGGACGAGGCCATTTCGCCCAACGGTCTCCCTGAAGCGAAGGAGGTCCATCGGGCGCTTTCGGAACTGAAGCACGATATGCAGGCAGAGGACGCCCATTCGCTCAGCGACGAGGGCCAGAGGGTTCTCCGGGAGGCCGCCGCGGACGGAGTGACCCGGTTGAACGCACGGACGGTCCGCGCCCTGTCCACGGGGTACGCGGCGGCCTGGCAGACCCTCGACGACTGGCTGGAACAGGAAGTCGGCCACCAGCCGTTCCGCCAGGCCCTGGAAGACGTGCCAGAGCTGACGCGACGAACCACCTCGGTCCCTCACGGACGGCGGAAACTGCCGGTGTGAGGCGCTAGCGGAGCGAGTCGGTCCTTATCGCCGCGATGAACGAGCCCCAGGCGGCGGCGGGAAGGATGAGGACTCCGCCCTCGGGGTTCTTCGAGTCGCGTATGGGGACGAGGCCGGGGATGTCGTCCGAGACCTCGATGCACTCACCGCCGGCGTTGCTGTAGCTGCTGCTGCGCCAGTTGACAGCGACCTCGACGCATTCGCCGCCGGTGCCGCTGCTGTAGCTGCTCTTGCGCCAGATCGCGGAGCTCAAGTCAAGCGCTCTGCTTGCCATTTCGGTAATCCCCTGCCGCTGCCTCGACCATGGTCAGGGACGCCTCAGGCGACAGTGCGGCGGCCCTGAGCAAATCGTACGACCGTCCGTACTGCTTCACGAGCGCCGGGTAGTCGATGAGTTGGCCACTGTGCAGACCTTCCGTGTACACGACGGCAGGCGCGTCGGGGAAGGTCATGATCCTGGTGAGACCCATCAGGAAGGGGTGCGCCGTCGTGTTGTGCGGAAGGATCTGCAGAATCGACGGCGTCGCCGTCATCACGCTCACGATGTGGTCCATCAGCTCCGCCATCTGCTCCGGCGGGAGCACCGGGCGGCGAATCACGTTCTCGTCGATGATCGCCCAAAAATACGGAGGCTTCTCCCCCGCGAGCAGCTTCGCTCGCTTCAGCCGCGCCGCCACCATCTGCTCGATCTCATCAGCAGGCGCCCACGGCTTCAGCGACCGCATGGTCGCCCGTGCGTACGGCGCCGTCTGCAGCAGCCCAGGGACGAGGAGCGGTGCCCAGTCCTCGATCGTCTCGGCGTACTGCTCCATCTCCGCGGCGTCCGCGAAGAACTCCGCGATCCCGGACTGCCGCGCCCTGCGCGCATCTTCACACCGCCGCGCGAAAAACCCGTCCGTCTTCAGCTTCTCGTCGACGTGGCGGGCCAGGTCCTCCGGCATCCTCCGTTCGCCGCGTTCGATCTGGCTGAGGAAGGAGATGCCGCGGAAGCTGCCCTCCGCGAGCTGTTCGAGTGTGAGGCCCGCGGCTTCCCGCTTGTAGCGCAGCTCGGCGCCGTAAAAGGCGGGGACGCTCGCCGAACCGTCAGGATCCTTACGTGGGGGCATGAACTCACCACCGCTACTTGCCAGTTGCCCTGCGCAACCCGATTGCCTTCCACGCTACGCCGCGCCGCGTCACACTGTGAGCACTTCGTCACCAAGCGCACAGGAAGGCGTACGCACCATGGCCGCTCACCTCCACGAGGACGACACCCACGGGCTCGACGTACACAGCTGCACCGAGCGGCTGCGTGCCGCGCTCAGCGACAACGGGATCACGCTGCCGTCGCTCGGCGTGGAGCTGCCGTCGCTCGCCGGAACCTATCTGCCGGCGCTGGTCGCGCTCGGCAATTGCAATACGGCCACCGCGCGCAAGCTCACCGAAGCGCTCCGTAAAGCGGCCGCGAGGTGAAGAGGCAGGCAGAAGGCCCCGTGCCACCTCCCCCACAGAGGTGACACGGGGTTCCAGTTTGACGCGCAAAGGGCTTCCGCTCCAGAGCAGAGTCGCCCTCTTTCTCACCTCGTTTCGTAAAGGGCGGCTATGTCTTTGGCGAAGTCGCGGGCCACGGCACTGCGCCGGAGCTTGAGCGAGGGGGTGAGATGTCCGGTTTCTGGGGTGAAGTCCGCAGGGAGGACGGCGAAGCGGCGGATGGACTCGGCACGGGAGACGAGTGCGTTGGCGTCGTCGACCGCGCGCTGGAGGTCGGCGCGCAGGCGCTCGTCATGGACGAGTTCGGCCAGCGGGACGTCCTGCTTCTTGTGCATCTGGCGCCAGTGGGCGAGGCCGTCCGGTTCGAGGGTGAGCAGCGCCGTGATGTAGGGGCGGTTGTCGCCGATGACCATGCACTGGCCGACGAGGGGGTGGGAGCGGAGGCGGTCCTCCAGGGGTGCCGGGGCGACGTTCTTGCCGCCGGTCGTCACGATGATCTCCTTCTTGCGGCCGGTGATGGTGAGGTAGCCGTCCGCGTCGAGGGAGCCCAGGTCGCCGGTGGCGAGCCAGCCGTGCGCGTCGGTGGCGGGGCGGGCGGCGCCGAGCGCCGGGTCCCAGTAGCCGGCGAAGACATGGCCGCCGTGCAGCAGGACCTCGCCGTCGTCGGCGATGCGTACGGCGGTGCCGGGGAGCGGCCAGCCGACCGTGCCGGTGCGGGGGCGCAGGGGCGGGGTCACGGTGGCGGCGGCCGTCGTCTCCGTCAGGCCGTAGCCCTCGAAGACGTCGATGCCGGCGCCGGCGTAGAAGGCGGCGAGGCGGTGGCCCAGCGGGGAGCCGCCGCAGATGACATGGCGGACCCTGCCGCCGAGGGCGGCCCGGATACGGCGGTAGACGAGGGGGTCGTAGAGCTTGCGGGCGGCCTTGAGGGCGACGCCTGGCCCGGCGCCCTTGCCGTGCTCGCTCGCCTCGACGGCCTCGCCGTAGGTGCGGGCGACTCGGGCCGCGCGGTCGAAGGAGGAGGCGCGGCCCATCTTCTCGGCGGTGGCGCGGCCGGTGTTGTAGACCTTCTCCAGGACGTAGGGGATGGCGAGCAGGAACGTGGGCCGGAAGGCCGCCAGGTCTGCCAGCAGGTCGTCGGTCTGGATGCTGGGGGCGTGGCCGAGGCGGACCCGGGCGCGCAGGCAGCCGACGGCGACCATGCGGCCGAAGACGTGGGAGAGGGGCAGGAAGAGGAGGGTCGAGGCGGGCTCCTGGCTCACCGACTTGAAGACGGGGTGGAGGAGTTCGACGGCGTTGTCGACCTCGGCGAAGAAGTTGGCGTGGGTGAGGGCGCAGCCCTTGGGGCGGCCGGTGGTGCCCGAGGTGTAGACGAGGGTGGCCAGGGCGTACGGGGTGGTGGCGGCGCGGCGCTCGTCGACCGCCTCGTCGGGCAGGCCGCGGCCCGCGGAGACGAGCTGGGCGACGGCGCCGGTGTGGAACTGCCACAGGTGGTCGAGGGCGGGGAGTCCGGCGCGCAGGCCGCTGATCAGCCGGGCCTCGTCGACGTTCTCGACGACGCAGGCGCGGGCGCCGGAGTCGTGCAGGATCCACTGGGCCTGGTGGGCGGAGGACGTGGGGTAGAGGGGGACGGTGACCAGGCCGGCGGCCCAGGCGGCGAAGTCGATCAGGGTCCACTCGTAGGTCGTACGGGCCATGATCGCGAGGCGGTCGCCGGGGCGGAGGCCGTGGGCGATCAGGCCTTTGGCGACGGCGCGCACCTCGGTGGCGAATTCGGCGGTGGTGATGTCGCGCCAGGTGCCGCTGGGCTGTTTGCGGGCGAGGGCGATCTCGGTGGGGGCCTCGGCGGCGTTGACGAAGGGGAGGTCGCCGAGGGAGCCGCGGTCTGCGGGCGGGGCGAGCGGGGGGACGTAGACCTCGCGGACCTCGCCGCGGTGGAGGGACTTGCGGGGCTCGGTCAGGGTCGGGGCGGGGGTCTTCTCCGGGGCGCGGCGGGGGGTGCCGGCTGGTGCGGCGGGTGCACTTTCCTGGTGGGACACGAGCGGCTCCTCGGTTCTCGTGCGGAGTGCGGGGGTGAGGGCGGGGCGGGTCCTGTGCGTACGGGAGCGGTGTGCGGTGCGGGTCCTGGGGGTGCGGTGGCGAGCGCGTCGGCCGCCCTGGGGGAGGCGGCGGGCACGGCTCAACTGCCGGGCGCCATCGCGGGGTTGACCATGCGTCGCGAACGCGGCAGTAACCTTACTTCGCAGTAAATTTACGCGAGGAGCAAGAGCTGGCCAATGGTCCGGACACGAGGTCCGGGACCTTGGGCCCCGGCCTGGGGGGCACGGCCTGGGGGACACGGCCTGGGGGACACGGCCTGGTCCTTCCGGCCGGGCGGGCCGGGCGGGCTCTGCCCGTTCTTCGGATGGCCGTCGTGATCCGGAAGCCCGACGGCAGTAAGCCCGCCGACCGCACGTCTGTTGGCGGTAAGCCCGCTGGCCGCCTGTGCGGCTGCGGTGCACGTACGACGCGGGCCCGTACGGCGTCGGCCCGTACGACGCGGGCCGGTACGGCGTCGGCCCGTACGGCCAAACCCGTACAGCCGCCGCCCGTTCGGCCGGAGCAGGTCGCGCCGCGCAGAGGGCAACCAACGCGGCCCTGACAGCCGGTGGCGGCAGGGCCGTCACCGCACTGGCCGGTGACGGCGCTGCGTCATCGCGGCTCCCTGTCAGTCCAGGATGAATGACTCGAGGTACGCCGGGTCCGCCCGGTCGAGCATCGACCGCGCCCTGGCCCGGAT